>JAFGBC010000211.1 GCA_016933355.1 Candidatus Aminicenantota bacterium | reverse complement strand
TGATCACCAGGGCCGGGTTGCGGCTGACGGCAGCCTGGCCCAACACCGCGCTCTGGATCACCTGCATCACGCCCGGCAGGATCGCCACCGCCCCCAGGAACAGCGCACCGACCAGCGTGATACGGTTTACGATACGGTTGATGTAATCCTGCGTGCGGCGTCCGGGCCGGATGCCCGGTATGAACCCGCCGTACTTGCGGAGGTTGTCCGCGACGTCGACCGGGTTGAAGATAATCGAGATGTAGAAATAGGTAAAGAAGATGATGGCCGCGACGTAAAGGAGGTTGTAGAGGGGCATCCCCATCCCGAATTGGCGGGAGAAGGCCTGGAAGAAGGGGGCCTTGATCATCGAGGCCATCGTCGAAGGGATGGTGATGACCGAGGCCGCGAAGATGATCGGGATGACGCCGCCCGTGTTGACCCGGAGCGGAAGGTGGGTGCTCTGGCCGCCGTAGATCTTGCGGCCGACGACGCGCTTGGCGTAGGAAACCGGGATGCGGCGCTGGCCGCGTTCGACGAAGACGATGAAGGCGATCACGACCAGCATCAGAGCGACGAGGAAGATGAGACGGAGGGGGTCCATCGTCCCCGAGCGCAGCCCGCTCAGCAAGCTCTGGAGGCCGCGGGGCAGGTCGACGACGATCCCGGCGAAGATGATCAGGGAAATCCCGTTCCCGATTCCCCGCTCCGAGATCTGCTCGCCCAGCCACATCACGAAAACGGTCCCCGTCGTCAGGGTCAGGACCGTCAGCGCCTTGAAGCCCAGGCCGGGGTGGGGCACGATCGACGCGCCGCCCGGCGACTTGAGGCTCTCGAGCAGGAGGGAGATGCCGGCGCCCTGGATCAGGCAGATGACCAGCGTCCCGTACCGGGTGTACTGGGTGATCTTCTTCCGGCCCATCTCGCCCTCTTTGGATAGCCGCTCGAGGTAGGGCCAGACGACCTGGAGGAGCTGGAGGATAATCGAGGAGCTGATGTAGGGCATGATCCCCAGCGCGAAGATCGTCATTTGGGAGAAGTTCCGTCCCGAGAACAGGTCGACGAACCCGAGGATGGTCCCCTTCTGGGCCTCCCAGAACTCGGCCAGGGCCGTCGCGCTGATGCCCGGGTTGGGGATCTGGGCGCCGAGCCGGTAGACGGCCAGCAGGGCGAGGGTGAACAGGACCCGCTTGCGGAGGTCGGGAATGCTGAAGATGTTACGGATGCTGTCAAGCATGGCGGCCCTCAATGAGGAGCGCTTTCCCCCCGGCGGCCTCGATCTTTCTGCGGGCGGAGGCGGAGAAGGCGTGGGCGCGGACGGTTATGGGCTTGGTCCACGGCCCGCGGGCCAGGATCTTGACCCGCTCGGACTCTTTCTTGATCAGGCGGGCCTCGACGAGGTCCTTGGGCGCGATCTCGTCCTTGGCGATCTTGTCCAGGCGGTCCAGGTTGACGACGGTGTAGGCGGTCCGGAAGATGTTCGTGAAGCCGCGCTTGGGCAGGCGCCGGACGAGCGGCATTTGGCCGCCCTCGAACCCCTTCATAGCCGAGTAGCCGGCCCCGGACAGCTGGCCCTTGTGGCCGCGGCCGGCCGTCTTGCCCCGGCCGGAGCCGGGCCCCCGCCCGACCCGCCGCGTCTTGGACTTGGCGCCCTTCGGCGAACGCAGGTTGCTGAGGTTCATCGCCCTTCTCCTCGCTCGACGTCCACGAGATGGACGACCTTGCGGATCATGCCCCGGACTTGGGGCGTGTCGGGCCGGACGACCTCGGAGCGAACCTTGCGCAGGCCCAGCCCCCGGACGACCTCCCGCTGCTCCCGGGGGTAGCCGATCAGGCTCCGGACGAGTCGGATCCTGAGGGTCCCGGCCGGAGCGGCCGCCCCCGCCTTCGCCGTTGTCTTTCCTGTCACTGCCATATCGTCCCTTTCGTCTTCCCGCGCTTACCCGATACCTTGTCGGCGTCGGTCAGCCGGCGCAGGGCGTCCATGGTCGCGTTGGCGACGCTGATCGGGTTGCCGGAGCGGATGGACTTGGTCAGGATGTCCTTAATCCCGGCCAGCTCCATGATGACCCGGACTGCGCCCCCGGCGATGACGCCCGTGCCCTTGGAAGCGGGCCGCAGGATGACGACGCCGGCCCCGTGGGCTCCCCGGATGAGATGGGGGATGGTCGTCTCATGGAGCGGGACGGTGATCATCTTCTTCTTGGCGTCCTGGACGGCCTTGGAGATGGCCATCGGCACCTCGCGGGCCTTGCCCTTGCCGATCCCGACCTGGCCCTTCTCGTTGCCGACGGCGACCAGGGCCGAGAAGCTCAGGTTCTTGCCGCCCTTGACGACCTTGGTCACGCGGCGGATATTGATGACCTGGTCCTTGAACTCGAGATCCTGCTCATTGACGGCGCCTCGTCTCGGATTTGGGTATGCCACTCTGCCTCCTCGATTCGCGGACGAGCCGGTCAGAAGACCAGGCCGCCCTTGCGCATGCCTTCGGCCAGGGCCTTGACCCGGCCGTGGTAGGGATATCGCCCCCGGTCGAAGACGACCGTCTTGATGTTCTTGGCCAGCAGGCGCTGGGCCAGGAGCTCGCCCAGGACGCCGCAGGCCTCCCGATTCTTGGTATTCTTGGCCTTGGCCTGGAAGGTCTTCTCGAGCGAGGAGGCCGCGGCCAGGACGGCCCGGCGGCCGTCGTCGACGGCCTGCGCGTAGACGTAGGCGTTGCTCTTGAAGACGTGGACGCGGGGCCGGTCCGCATCGCCGCTGACCTTCTTGCGGATCCGCTTGCGGATGCGGACCTTCGTCTCGGCCTTGAGTTTCGACTTGTCCTTAAGCACCGGCCACCCCCGCTTTCCGTTCCTTCTTGATGAGCTTCTCGCCGGCATGGCGGACGCCCTTGAGCTTGTAGACGTCCGGCCGCCGGAAGTTCTTGATCTCCTGGGCGACCTGGCCGACCTTCTGCTTGTCGATGCCCTTGACCAGGACGAGGGTCGGCTTCTCGCAGACGATCTCGATGCCGGCCGGGATCGGGTAGACGACGGGCCGGGAGTAGCCCAGGCTGAGCTCGAGCTTGTCCTTCTCGATCTTGGCCCGGTAGCCGACGCCGAAGATCTCGAGCTGCTTCTGGTAGCCGGACGTGACGCCGACGACGGCGTTGGCGGCCAGCGTCCGGCACAGGCCGTGAAGGGCCTTCTGCTCCTTGCTGTCGTCGCGGCGGACGAACTTGAGCGTCCGGTTCTCGAGGACGGCCGTGACGCCCGGCCGGAGCGGCGTCGCCAGGCGGCCCTTCGGCCCCTGAAACTCGACGGCGCCCGGACCGATCGTGACCGTGACGTCCGGCGGCAATTGAATGACTAGGTTTCCGACTCGTGACATGTTCGTTCCTCTTCCCTCGGGGCCTCACCAGACCGCGCAGAGGACCTCTCCGCCCGTCCCGATCTCCTCGCACTTCCGCCCCGTACAGACGCCCTTGGAGGTCGAGACGATGACGACGCCCAGCCCGTCCAGGACCTTGGGGACGGAATCCTTGGTGCAGTAGATCCGGCAGCCGGGGCGGCTGATCCGCTCGAGCCCGCCGATGACGCTCCGGCTGTCGTCCCCGTACTTGAGGATGATATTGAGGACGCCCTGCTTGGGGTCGTCGGCGACCTTGTAGCTCCGGATGTAGCCCTCGTCCTTGAGGATCCGGGCGATCTCGACCTTCATCCGGGAGTTGGGGATGTTGACCTCCCGCTTCTTGGCCTTAGCGGCGTTCCGGATCCGGGTCAGCATGTCGGCGATGGGGTCGGTCTGGCTCATGGTCCTATCCTTTCGTCCCGCTCACCAGGAGGCCTTGATGATGCCCGGAATCTCCCCCTTGAGGGCGAGCTCGCGGAAGCAGAGCCGGCACAGGTCGAACTTGCGGTAATAGCCGCGCGAGCGCCCGCAAATCCGGCAGCGCCGCCTCCGGCGGATGGCGTATTTCTGTTCCCGATTGTCCTTGACGATGGATGCTGTGGTCGCCACGTTCGTCCTTCCTTTTCCTCGACCGGATTAGGCCTCGCGGAACGGCATGCCCAGCCGCCGCAGGAGGGCGAAGGCCTCCTTGTCGCTGCGGGCCGAGGTCACGATGGTGATGTTCATGCCCCTCGGCTTCTCGACCTTGGTGTAGTCGATCTCGGGGAACACGAGTTGGTCCCTCATGCCCAGGGTGTAGTTGCCCCGGCCGTCGAACCCCTTGGGGTTGACGCCGCGGAAATCCCGGACGCGGGGCAGCACGATGTTGACGAGCCGGTCGAAGAACTCGTACATTCGCTCACGGCGCAGGGTCACGTAGCAGGCGATCGGCTGGCCCTTGCGCAGTTTGAAGGCCGAGATCGACTTCTTGGCCCGGCCGACGGCCGGGAGCTGGCCGGTGATCAGGCTCAGCTCGGCCTTGGCCGTATCGAGGAGCTTGATGTTCTGGATGGCGTCGCCGGCGCCGACGTTGACGATGATCTTTTCCAGGCGGGGCACGGCCATCCGGTTCTTCAACCCGAGCTCCGTCTGGAGCTCGGGCCGGATGTCCTTGAGGTACTTCTCCTTGAGTCGGCTCATCGCGAACTCCTCACTTGACCCGGTCCAGGCTGCCCTGGCACCGGGCGCACAGCCGGGCCTTCGTCCCGTCGGCGAGCTTCTTGACGCGGACCCGGACGCCCCGGCCGCAATCCTCGCAGAGGATCATCAGGTTGGACAGGGCGATCGGGGCCTCTTTCTCCATGATCCCGCCCGAGACGTTCTTGCTGCGGTCGGGCCGGATGAATTCCTTGACGAAGTTGATCTTCTCGACGATGGCCCGCCCGGTTTCGGGGATGACCTTGAGGACCTTGCCCTGCTTGCCGCGGTCCCGCCCGCGGCGGACGACGACGATATCGTTCTTCTTGATGATCGGCTTGGCCATTAGAGGACCTCCGGAGCGAGCGAGACGATCTTCATGAACTTCTTGTCCCGGAGCTCGCGGCCGACCGGCCCGAAGACGCGGGTACCGATCGGCTCGCCGGCCTTGTCGATGATGACGGCGGCGTTGTCGTCGAACCGGATGTAGGAGCCGTCCCTGCGGCGGATCTCCTTGCGGACGCGGACGACGACGGCCCGGACGACCTTCCCCTTGGCGACTTTGGTCTCGGGGTCGGCCTCTTTGACGGTCGCCGAGATGACGTCCCCGATCGTCGCCGTCCGGCCGACGCTGCCGCCGAGCGGCGTGATGCACATGATGCGCCGCGCGCCGGAGTTGTCGGCGACCTTGAGCATGGTCTGCTGCTGGATCATGGGCGGACGTCCTTCGTCGGGGTTTCCGGCTCGGCGGCGGCCAGGCCCAGGATCTCTTGGACCCGCCAGCGCTTGGTCTTGCTGATGGGCCGGGTCTCGATGATCCGGACGACATCACCGACCTTGCACTTCTCGTACTCGTCGTGGACCATGAAGGTCTTGCGCCGCCGGATCGTCTTCTTGTACAAGGGATGACGGATCTGGCGCTCGACCTGGACGGTCACCGTCTTTTTCATCGTCTTACCGACGACGACGCCGACCTTGGACGTTTTGCGCTTCGGAGCTTGTCCGGGTATCGTGTCCATGCTCTACTCCGTTCGGGTCCGGGACAGCCCGGACAGCAGGGTCTGGATCCGGGCGATGTCCTTCCTGATCGTCCGCAGGTTGGCCGCGTTGTCGAGCTGGCCCAGGGCGTGCTGGAAGCGCAGCTTGAACAGCTGGTCGCGCAGCTCGGCCTCCTTGGCCTTGAGCTCGTCGGCCGAGAGCTCCTTGAGTTCCTGGATCTTCATCGGTACTCCACGTTGTCCCGGGACACGAAGCGTGTCCGGATCGGCAGCTTATGGGCGGCCAGGCGCAGCGCCTCGCGGGCGGTCTCGACGCTGACGCCCTCGAGCTCGTAGAGGATCCGGCCGGGATGGATGACGTCGACCCAGAACTCCGGGTCGCCCTTGCCCTTCCCCATCCGGACCTCGGTCGGCTTCTTGGTGACGGGCTTCCAGGGGAAGCTCCGCAGCCAGAGCTTGCCGTGCCGCTTGATGAACCGCGTGATCGTGATCCGTCCCGCCTCGAGCTGGCGGGCGGTCAGCCAGCAAGGCTCCAGGGCCTGGAGGCCGAACTCCCCGTAAGACAGGGTCCCGCCCCGCAGGGCTTTGCCCCGCATCCGTCCCCGCTGGGACTTCCGGTACTTGACCTTGCTGGGCATCAACATGTTAGATCTCCTCGACTTCGGGCGTCTGGATCGTCATCTTGGGCTTGTCGACGTCGCCCCGGTAGATCCAGACCTTGATCCCGATCTGGCCGTAGGTCGTGAACGCCTCGGTGAAGGCGTAGTCGATGTCGGCCCGGAGCGTCTGGAGGGGCAGCTGCCCTTTGAGGTACCACTCGGTCCGGGCGATCTCGACGCCGCCCAGGCGCCCCGAGCACATGACCTTGATCCCCTTGGCGCCCATGCGCAGGGCGTTCTCGACGGCCTTGCGCATCGCGCGCCTGTAGGCGATCCGCTTCTCGAGCTGGACGGCGATCCCCTCGCCGGTTAACAGGGCCGTCAGCTCGGGCTTGTCGACCTCGCGGATGTCGACGTAGACGTCTCGCTTGACGACCTTCTCGAGCAGCCCCTTGAGGCTTTCGATCTCCTTGCCGCCTCGGCCGATGATGATGCCGGGCCGGGCGGTGTGGATGATGACCCGGACCTTGGGCCCGACCCGCTCGATATCGATCGAAGCGATCCCGGCGTGGGCGTACTTGTTGACGATCTCCTTCTTCATCCGGAGATCCTCGTGGATGAGCCGAGCATAGGCCCCGCCCTTGGCGAACCAGCGGGAGCTCCACGGCTTGTTGAACCCCAGCCTAAACCCGTATGGATGCGTCTTCTGTCCCACGGCTCATCTCCCTTTGCGATCCTGCAGATAAACGTGGACGTGGCTCGTCCGCTTCAAGATGCGGAAGGCCCGCCCCATCGGGGCCGGCCGGATCCGCTTGAACTGGGGCCCCTGGTCGACATAGATCCGGGCGACGTAGAGGTTGTCGACGTCGACCGCGGGCACCTTGTTCTGGGCGTTGGCGATCGCCGAGCGGAGCGTCTTCTCGATGACGGCGCTCGCCTTCCTCTTCTCGCCGTGACGGAGGATGGTCAGGGCCTCCCCAACGTAGCGGTCCCGGACGAGGTCGGCGACCAGGCGGGCCTTCTGGGGCGAGATCCGGATGTAGCGGGCGACCGCGCTCGAGACGAAAGCCGCTTCGGACGCCGCGCCTTCGGGATGGGCGCCGGGGGCGGCCGGGCTGCGCTTGTCCATGTTACGCCCTCACCTTCACGGCCTTGGCCGACTTCGAGGTGTGTCCCTTGAAGGTCCGGGTCGGAGAGAACTCGCCGAGCTTGTGGCCGACCATGTTCTCGGTGACGAAGACGGGGATGAACTTCCGGCCGTTGTGGACCGCGATCGTCAACCCGACCATCTCGGGGATGATCGTCGAGCGCCGCGACCAGGTCTTGATGACCTTTCGCTTTTCGCTCTGGGTTTCGAGCCCCTTGACCTTGGCCAGAAGGTCGTTATCGATGAAAGGACCTTTTGCGAGGGACCTGCCCATGATTACTTGCTCCTTCTGCGGATGATGAAGACCCGGGTCCGCTTGTTCTTGCGCGTCTTGTAACCCTTGGTCGGGATGCCCTCGGGGCTGACCGGGTGGCGGCCGCCCTTGGCCCGGCCCTCGCCGCCCCCGTGCGGATGGTCGATCGGGTTCATGGCCGTGCCGCGGACGTGGGGCCGCCGGCCGCGCCAGCGCGTCCGCCCGGCCTTGCCGATGTCGATGTTTTGGTGGTCGAGGTTCCCGACCTGGCCGATCGTCGCCCGGCAGTCGAGATGGATCTTGCGGATCTCGGACGACGGCAGCCGGACCTGGGCGTAATCGCCCTCCTTGGCCAGGATCTGGGCGCCGCTGCCGGCCGACTTGGCGACTTGGCCGCCCTTGTTCTTGCGGATCTCGATGTTGTGGATGACGGTGCCGAGCGGGATGAAGCGGAGGGGCATGGCGTTGCCGGGCAGGATGTCGACCTGCTCGTCGGCGGAGACGACCGTCTGGCCGACCTTGAGATCGACCGGGGCCAGGATGTAGCGCCGCTCGCCGTCGCTGTACTTGACGAGGGCGATGAACGAGGAGCGGTTCGGGTCGTACTCGAGCGTTTCGACGCGGCCGGCGATCCCGATCTTGTCCCGCCGGAAATCGACGATCCGGTACATCCGCTTGTGCCCGCCGCCGCGGTGGCGGATCGAGAGGCGCCCGCGCCCGTCGCGGCCGCCCGACTTGGGCAGGAATTCCAGCAGAGGCTTGTGAGGCCGGTGACCGGTCAGCTCGTCGGTGCGCAGCCCCGTCCGGTGCCGTATCCCGGCGCTGGTGGGTCGATAGGTTTTAATGCCCATGGTTAGACCGCCTCGAAGTACTCGATCATCTTCTCGCCTTCGCGGAGGGTGACGTAGGCCTTCTTCCAGTCTCCGGTCGGGCCCTGGTTCCGGCCGACCCGACGCGTCTTGCCGACCTTGTTCTGGGTCCGGACGCTCGCGACTTTGACCTTGAACAGGACTTCGACCGCCCGCTTGATCTCGGACTTGTTGGCGTCGCGGCGGACGGCGAAGCAGACGGTCCGCTGGTCCTCCTTGAGGGCCGTCGTCTTTTCGGTGATGACCGGCTTGAGAATGATCCGGGTCGCGTCGATCGTCATTTGAGCCTCTCCATCAGGGCCTCGAACGCCCGCCCCGTCAGGATCAGCCACTTGTAGCGGAGGACGTCGAAGGCGCCGACCTGCCGCTCGTCGATGGCCTGGACGCGGGGGATGTTGCGGAGGGCCTGGAACAGGTTGACGTTGGCGCCGGCGTCGACGACCAAAGCCGAGTCGACCTTGAGGCCCTTGAGCCAGGCCGCGCCTTCCTTGGTCTTGGGCGCGGCGAAGGCGATCTCGTCCACGACCAGGAACATCCCCTCCTTGTGCTTGAGGGCCAGAGCCGAGCGCAGGGCGTTCGTCCGGACCTTCTTGGGGAGCTCGTAGGCGTAGTCGCGGGGCTGCGGTCCGTGGACCGTGCCGCCCTTCCGCCACAGGGGGTTGCGGATCATGCCGACGCGGGCCCGGCCGGTCCCCTTCTGGCGCCAGGGCTTCCGGTTGCTTCCGGCAACCTCGCCCCGCGTCTTAGTCGCGGCCGTGCCCCGGCGCCGGTTGGCGAGGCGGTTGACGGCCGTCTCGTGGAGGAGCTGGGGTTTGACCGGATAGGCGAAGACCCGGTCGGGCAGCTCGACCTCGCGGACGGCGCGGCCGCTCGCATCGCGTACGGATATCTTAGACATGGAAGTTGTCCTTGAGGATCAGAAGGTAGCCTCCGCGGGCGCCCGGGACGGCCCCCTTGACGACGAGGAGGTTCTGTTCGGGATCGGTCCGGACGACCTCGAGGCCGCGGGTCGTGACCCGTTCCCGGCCCATGTGGCCGCCCATTCGCATCCCCTTGATGACGCGGGAGGGATAGGAGGAGGCGCCGATCGATCCGGGGGCGCGGTGGAACATCGAGCCGTGGGCGGCGCCGCCGCCCCGGAAATGGTGCCGCTTGACGACGCCCGCGAAACCCTTGCCCTTGCTCGTGCCGGTGACCCGGACCTTGTCCCCTTCCTTGAAGATGGAGACCAGGACCTGGTCGCCTTCCTTGATCTCGGCCTGGGCGGCGAAGCGGAACTCGCGGAGGACGCGGACGGGCGGGATGCCCGACTTCTTGAAGTGGCCGATCCGGGGCCGGACCGGTTTCTTGAGGCCCTTGTCCTCGACGAACCCGAGCTGGACGGCCTCGTAGCCGTCCTTGGCCTTGGTCTTACGCTGGACGACCGTGCAGGGCCCGGCCTGGATGACGGTCACCGGCACGACGTTGCCCTCGGCGTCGAAGGTCTGGGTCATCCCGATCTTCTTGCCGATCAACCCTTCCACCATGATCATTCTCCTCCGGCCCCGAAGGCCTTGATCTCGACGTCGATGCCGGCCGGGAGGTCCAGTTTTTGGAGCTCTTCGATCGTCTCGTTGTTGTATTCGCTGATATCGATGAGGCGCTTATGGATCCTCATCTCGAAGTGTTCGCGGGACTTCTTGTCGACGTGGGGGGAGCGCAGGACGCAGAAGCGATGGATCCGGGTCGGGAGCGGGATGGGGCCCGCGATATGGGCGCCCGTCCGCTTGGCCTTGATCACGATATCCTTTACGGATTGGTCCAGCAGCCGGTGGTCAAAGGATTGGAGCCTGATTCTGATCTTTTCCATCGTTCGTTCCTCGGTTATCCGAATGCGTCCTTGACTTCGGGGAGGACCGGGCCGCCCCGCGCGTTCCCCGGCCTCCCGTTACTCGATGACCTCGGTCACGGTCCCGGCGCCGACCGTTCGGCCGCCTTCCCGGATCGCGAAGCGGAGACCCTTTTCCATGGCGACGTCGGCGATCAGGCTGATCTCCAGGTTCGCGTTGTCGCCGGGCATGACCATCTCGACGCCGGCGGGCAGGGTCGCCGAGCCGGTGACGTCGGTCGTCCGGAAGTAGAACTGGGGCCGGTAGCCGGTGAAGAACGGCGTGTGGCGGCCGCCCTCTTCCTTGGTCAGGGCGACGACCTGGGCCTTGAACTTCCGGTGGGGCGTGATCGAACCCGGCTTGGCCAGGACCATGCCCCGCTCGACCTCGTTCTTGTCGACGCCGCGCAGCAGGCAGCCGATGTTGTCGCCCGCCTCGGCCTGGTCGAGGAGCTTGCGGAACATCTCGACGCCGGTCACGACGCTCTTGCGCGTCTCCCGGAACCCGACCAGCTCGACCTCGTCGCTGACCTTAACGCGGCCGCGGTCGACGCGGCCGGTCACGACCGTGCCGCGGCCGGTGATCGTGAAGACGTCCTCGACGCTCATCAGGAACGGCTTGTCGACCTCGCGGATGGGGTCGGGGATGAAGCTGTCCATGGCCTGGATAAGCTCCCAGATCTTCTGACCCCAGGGGCCGTTGATGTCCTCGGCGGCCTTGGTCGCGCTGCCCCGGACGACCGGCGCGTCGGCGCCCGGGAAGCCGTACTTGGACAGGAGCTCGCGGGTCTCGAGCTCGACCAGGTCCAGGATCTCGTTGTCGTCGACGAGGTCGCACTTGTTCATGAACACGACGATGGCCGGCACGTTAACCTGGCGGGCGAGCAGGATGTGCTCGCGCGTCTGGGGCATCGGCCCGTCGGCCGCGCTGACAACCAGGATGGCGCCGTCCATCTGGGCCGCGCCGGAGATCATGTTCTTGATGTAGTCGGCGTGGCCCGGGCAGTCGATGTGGGCGTAGTGGCGCTTCTCGCTCTCGTACTCGACGTGGCTCAAGGCGACGGTCAGGATCTTCGTCGCGTCCCGGCGGAACATCTTGGCGTCGGCTTTGGCGACATCGTCGTAGCTCTTGGCGACCGCGAGTCCCTTGGCGGCCAGGAGCTTGGTCATGACGGCCGTCAGGGTCGTCTTGCCGTGATCGATGTGGCCGATCGTTCCCACGTTGACGTGGGGCTTCGTCCTCTCAAACTTTTGCTTGGCCATGGCTGCTGGAACCTCCTCTCAGCGTCTTAATAAGCCGGAATCCTTCCCTCGATGCGGGCGATGATCTCCTCGGCGACGGCCGGCGGAGTCTGCTCGTACCGGAAGAACTCCATAGTAAAAACTCCGCGGCCCTGAGTCAGAGTGCGGAGGATGGTGGCGTATCCGAACATCTCGGCCAGGGGGGCGAAGGCCTTGACGGCGCGGGCGCCCGCCCTCAGCTCCATGCCCTCAACCCGGCCCCGGCGGGCGTTGATGTCCCCGACCACGTCGCCCAAGTACTCGTCGGAGACGATGACCTCGAGCTTCATGATCGGCTCGAGCAGGACGGGCGAGGCCTTGACGGCGGCCTCCTTGAAGGCCAGCGCGCCCGCGATCTTGAAGGCGAGCGGGGTCGAGTCGTCCTCGCGGAAGGCGCCCTCGAGCAGGGTGACCCGGATGTCGGCCATCGGGAAGCCGGCCAAGATCCCGGCGTCCATGGCTTCCAGAACCCCGTTCTCGACCGAGGAGGCGAACTCCTTAGGCAGGTCCGACGCCCGCGCCTCGTCGACGAAGGCGAACCCGGCCCCGCGCTCCAGCGGCTCGACCCGGACCCGGCAGCGCCCGTACTGGCTCCGGCCGCCGGCCTGGCGGTCGTAGGTCGCCTCCGCCTCGGACGCGGCCCGCAGGGTCTCCTTGTAGGCGACCTGAGGCTTGCCTAACCGGGCCCGGACGCCGTATTCCCTGGCCATACGGTCCATGATGATCTCGAGGTGGAGCTCGCCCATCCCGCGGACCAGGTTCTGGCCCGTGTTCGGGTCGCGGGCGACCTGGAAGGTCGGGTCCTCCTTGACCATCTTGGCCAGGGCGTTGGCGAGGCGGGTATGGTCGGCCTTGGTCTCGGGCTCGATCGTGGCGGCCACGACCGGGTCGGGGAACTTGATGGACTCGAGGACAAGGGGGCGGCTCTTGAGGCAGAGAGTGTCGCCGGTCGCGACGTTCTTGAGGGCGCCGAGGGCGGCGATGTCCCCGGCATAGAGCTCCTGGACCTCGCGCCGTTTATTGGCGTGCATCTCCAGGATCCGGGTCAGGCGCTCGTCCTCGTCCTTGGTCGGATTATGGACGGCTTGGCCGAGCCGGACCTTCCCCGAGTAGACGCGGAGGTAGGCGAGCGAGCCGACATAGGGGTCGTTCATGATCTTGAAGACGAGGCCGGCGAACGGCTCGTCGTCGGCCGGGGGCCGCGTCTCGACATCCAGGCTGCGCGGATGGTGGCCGACGACGGGAGGCAGGTCGGCCGGCGAGGGCAGGTAGTCGACGACGGCGTCGAGCAGGGGGTGGACGCCCTTGTTCCGGAACGAGGCGCCGTAGAGGACGGGCACGACGTCGAAGGCGATCGTCCGGCGCCGGATCGTGGCCCGGAGCTCGGCCGGACCGATCTCGGCCCCGCTCAGATACATCTCGAGCAGGGTGTCGTCCATCTCGCTCAGCGTTTCGATCATCTCCGTCCTTTTCGTCAACGCGTCCTGTCGCCGTTCCTCGGCGACGTCCCGGACCTCTAAGGAGGTCCCCAGCAGACCGGCGCCCCAGTCGATCTCCTTCATGCCGACGAGGTCGACGACGCCCCGGAACGTGTCTTCCCGTCCCAGGGGCATCTGGACCGGAAGGGGCTGGGCGCCCAGCCGCGTCCGGATCTCCTCGACGGCCCGCTCCGGCTCGGCGCCGACGCGGTCCATCTTGTTGATGTAGACGATGCGCGGGACCCGGTAGCGGTCGGCCTGTCGCCAGACCGTCTCCGATTGGGGCTCGACACCGCCCACGCCGCACAAAATGACGACGGCCCCGTCCAGGACCCGCATGCATCGTTCCACCTCGGCCGTGAAATCGACATGGCCGGGCGTATCGATGATGTTGATGCGGTGGCTATTCCAGACGCAGGTCGTCGCGGCGGACGTGATCGTGATCCCGCGCTCCTGTTCCTGGGCCATCCAGTCCATAACCGCGGTCCCGTCGTCCACCTCGCCCATCTTGTAGGTGATCCCCGTGTAGAAAAGGATGCGCTCCGTGGTCGTCGTCTTGCCGGCATCGATGTGCGCCATGATACCGATGTTCCTGACGCGCTCGATCGGATAGGAACGCATAACTCCTTTTCTCCATCAGTCTCAGAGTCACTCGCTTTGTGCGAATACGGGAGACTACCATTTATAGTGGGCGAACGCCCTGTTGGACTCCGCCATCTTGTGCGTGTCTTCGCGCTTCTTGACCGCGCCGCCCTTGTTGGTCAGGGCGTCCAGGATCTCGGCCGAGAGCTTCTCTTCCATGGTCCGGCCGCCCCGCTCCGAGGCGTACTTGATCAGCCAGCGGATGCCCAGCGAGGTCGAGCGCGCCGTCGAGACCTCGATCGGGACCTGATAGGTCGCGCCGCCGACGCGCCGCGACTTGGTCTCCAGGAGGGGCCGGACGTTCTCGATCGCCTTTTCCATGGCCTTGAGGGGGTCCTCCTTGGCCTTGTCCTTGACGATGGCCATCGTGTTGTAGATGACCCGCTCGGCCGTGCTCTTCTTCCCGCGCTTCATGGTCAGGTTGACGAACTTAGCGATCAGGGTGCTGTTGTAGAACGGGTCGGCCTGGGGCTTGCGCTTCTTGACGATTCCGCGTCTGGGCATCGGGGGACTCCTGGGGCGCTAGGAAGCGACCTTCTTTTCCTTGGGCCGCTTGGCGCCGTAGCGCGAGCGCCCCTGCATGCGGTTCTGGACGCCTTCCGAGTCGAGCGTTCCGCGGACCAAATGGTAGCGGACGCCCGGCAGGTCCTTGACGCGCCCGCCCCGGACCAGGACAATCGAGTGTTCCTGGAGGTTGTGGCCGACGCCGGGGATGTAGCCGGTGACCTCGACGTTGTTGGAAAGGCGGACGCGGGCGACCTTGCGCATGGCCGAATTCGGCTTCTTGGGGGTCGTCGTGAAGACGCGGATGCAGACGCCTCTCTTCTGGGGACATCTCTCGAGAGCGGGCGATTTGCTCTTATATCCCTTAAAGGACCGCCCTTTTCGAACAAGCTGGTTAACGGTCGGCAAAACGGCTACTCCTCTCTTATAATGAATTAAAAAACAGGGCATTCCTCCCGGGACAGACGTCCCGAGAAGAATGTTCGGATATTACCAAAATTGTCATTTTCTGTCAACATCCCTGGCGAAATATCCCTGTCAGGTCGTTTCCGGCGCGGGCGGCTCGGGCTCCCTCTCCTCCAGGAAGGGGACGACCTCCTCCCGGAGGGCGACGTTCCGGTAGAACTTGAAGCCCGTACCGGCCGGAATGAGCCGGCCCATGATGATGTTCTCCTTGAGCCGGCGCAGGTAGTCGACCTTGCCGTATAAGCTGGCTTCGGTCAGGACCCGGGTCGTCTCCTGGAAGGAGGCGGCCGCGATGAAGCTGTCCGTGCTCAGCGCGCTCTTGGTGATCCCGAGCAGCAGGGGCCGGGCCTTGGCCGGCTTGCCGCCCTTCCTCATGACCTTTTCGTTCTCCTCCTGGAAGATGAATTTGTCGACCTGCTCATCGACCAGGAAATCCGTGTCGCCGACCTCCTCGACCTTGACCCAGCGCAGCATCTGGCGGACGATCGTCTCGATGTGCTTGTCGTTGATCGTGACGCCCTGGAGGCGGTAGACCTCCTGAACCTCGCGCAACAGGTATTCGGCCAGCTCCTTCTCGCCCAGGACGCGCAGGATGTCGTGCGGGTTGACCGGGCCGTCCATCAAGGGAGTGCCGGCCCGGACCCGCTCGTTCTCCCCGACGCTGAGGTGGGCGCCCTTGGGGATGAGGTATTCCTTCTCGCCGCCGCGCTCGCCCCGGACGGTCAGCTTCCGGTAGCCGCGCAACAGGCCGCCGTACTGGACGATGCCGTCGATCTCGGAGATGACGGCCGGCGCCTTGGGCCGCCGGGCCTCGAAGAGCTCCTCGGCCCGGGGGAGGCCGCCCGTGATGTCCTTGGTCCGGGAGGCCTCGCGCGGGATCTTGGCCAGGGGGTCGCCGGCGTGGACCGTATCGCCCTCTTTGACCTCCAGGTTGGCGCCCGAGGGCAGGTAGTACTTCTTGAGGACGGCCGGCTCCTCGAGCTTGGTCCGGGGGTTGCGGACCTTTTTGTGGGGGTCGACGATCTCGATCAGGGGCTGCATCTTCTCGTCCTTGGGCTCGATGATGACCTGGGTGATCAGGCCGGTGTACTCGTCCTGGATCTCCTCCATGGTCATCCCGAGGTGGACGTCCTGGAAGCGAACCTTCCCCGACTCCTCGGTCAGAATGTAGGTGTTGAAGGCGTCCCACTCGGCGAACGCCTGACGGGCCTTGATATCGCTGCCGTCCCGGACCATGACCCGGGCGCCGTAGGGGACTTCGTAGTGCTCGATCTCGCGCTGGCGGTGGTCGAGGATGGTGATGTTGGCGTTCCGGTTGACGACGATCAGGACGCCCTCGCGGTTTTGGACCGACTTGAGGTTAGAGAAGCGGACCAGCCCGTCGTTCTTGGCCTCGAGCCGGCTCCGCTCGGCGCCCCGCATGGCGATGCCGCCGACGTGGAAGGTCCGCATCGTAAGCTGCGTCCCCGGCTCGCCGATGGACTGGGCGGCGACGATGCCGACCGCCTCTCCCAGGTCGACCAGCCCGCCCGTCGAGAGCGACCGGCCGTAGCAGAGCTGGCAGATGCCCTTCTTGGATTCGCAGGTCAGGACCGAGCGGATCTTGACCCGCTCGATGCCGACGTTCTGGAGCTCGCGGGCGATCTCCTCGGTGATCTCCTGGTTGGTCTCGACGATCGGCTTGTGGGTATCGGGGTGGACGATCCGCTCGAGCGAGGTCCGGCCGACGACGCGGTCGAAGAAGGGCTCGATGATCTCGCCGTTCTCGACGATGGCCGAGACGTTGACGCCCTTGAGCGTCCCGCAGTCGTGCTCGTCGACGATGACCTCCTGGGAAACATCGACGAGCTTACGGGTCAGGTAGCCTGAGTTGGCCGTCTTGAGGGCCGTATCGGCCAGCCCCTTGCGGGCGCCGTGGGTGGAGATGAAGTACTGGAGGACGTTGAGGCCCTCGCGCAGGTTGGCCGTGATCGGGGTTTCGAGGATCTCGCCGGAAGGCTTCGACATCAGGCCCCGCATGCCGGCCAGCTGGCGGATCTGGGTTTTGTTGCCGCGCGACCCCGAGTCCGACATGACGAACAGCGCGTTGAGCTCGCCCTCGACGCTGATCCTCTTCATCTCCTCGATCATGGCCGCGGAGACCCGGTCGGTGACGGTTCCCCAGATGTCGACGACGCGGTTGAACCGCTCGCGGAACGAAATGGCGCCGTCCCGGTAGAGCTTCTCGATGTCCTGAACCTCTTTTTCGGCCCGCTCGACGAGATGGCGCTTCTCCTTGGGGACGACGAAGTCGTCGATGCCCAGGGAGAAGCCGGCCCGGGTCGCGTAGGTGAACCCGAGCTCCTTGAGGGCGTCGAGCATCTCGACCGTCGCCGGCAGGCCGCACTTCAGGTAGGTGAAGTAGACGAGGTTCTCCAGACCCTTCTTCTTGAACGTCCCGTTGATGAACGGGATGCCCGCCTTGGGCAGAACGCCGTTGAAGATGATCCGACCCGGGGTCGTGTCGACCAGCTCGCCCTTCAGAAGCGAAACCGGGCAGGACAGGACCGCCTGGTCGTCGTAGAAGATGGCCAGGTTCATGAACGGGCCGCTCATCCGGACCTTGACTTGGGCGTGGAGGCCGACCTCGCCCGTCTCCAGGGCCAGCAGGGCCTCCTCGGGCGTGCCGAAGATGCGGCCCTCGCCCTTCTCGCCTCGGCGCTCGAGGGTCAGGTAATAGCAGCCGAGGACCATGTCCTGGCTGGGGATCGTCAGCGGGCGGCCGTTGGCCGGCGACAGGATGTTGTTGGTCGAGAGCATCAGGGTCTGGGCCTCGACCTGGGCCTCGACCGAGAGCGGGACGTGGACGGCCATCTGATCGCCGTCGAAGTCGGCGTTGAAGGCGGCGCAGACCAGGGGATGGATCTGGATGGCCTTGCCCTCGACGAGGAGGGGCTCGAAGGCCTGGATGCCGAGCCGGTGGAGAGTCGGGGCGCGGTTGAGGAAAACGGGATGCTCGCGGACGACCTCCTCCAGGAAGTCCCAGACCTCGGGCCGCTCCTGCTCGTGCCACTCGCGGGCGACCTTGACGCTGGGGACGAGGCCTTCCTTCTCGAGCTTGTGGAAGATGAAGGGCTTGAAGAGCTCGAGGGCCATCTTCTTGGGCAGCCCGCACTGGCCGAGCCGGAGCTCGGGGCCGACCACGATGACCGAGCGGCCCGAGTAGTCGACCCGCTTGCCGAGCAGGTTCTGGCGGAAGCGGCCCTGCTTGCCGCGCAGGGCCTCGCTCAGGGACTCGAGGGGCCGGCGGTTGGCGCCGAGGTGGACCCGGCCGCGCTTGCCGTTGTCGAAGAGGGCGTCGACGGCCTCCTGGAGCATCCGTTTCTCGTTGCGGATGATGAGCTCGGGGGCCTTGAGCTCGATCAGCTTCTTGAGCCGGTTGTTGCGGTTGATGACCCGGCGGTAGAGGTCGTTGAGGTCGGAGGTCGCGAAGCGGCCGCCGTCGAGCCGGACGAGCGGGCGCAGGTCGGGCGGGATGACCGGGACGACGTCCAGGATCATCCACTCCGGGCGGTTGCCCGACTTCTTGAGGGCCTTGAAGACTCGGAGGCGCTTGGCATAGCGGAGCCGCCGCTGCTGGGAGGTCTCTTTTTTCATCGCCCGGCGCAAGCGGTCGGCCTCCTTGTTGATGTTGATCTTGACCAGGAGGCTCTTGATGGCTTCGGCGCCGATCGCGGCCTCGAAGCCGTCGCCGTACTTCTCCCGGGCCTCCTTGTGCTCCTCTTCGTTCAGGATCTGCTTATCCTTGAGGGGGGTGTCGCCCGGGTCGGTCACGATATGGGACTCGAAGTAGAGGACCTTCTCGAGGTCCTTGATCGAGAGGTCGAGGACGAGGCCGATCCGGCTGGGCGGGCTCTTGAAGAACCAGATGTGGGCGACCGGCGAGGCGAGTTGGATGTGGCCCATCCTCTCCCGGCGGACCTTGCTCTTGGTGACTTCGACGCCGCAGCGCTCGCAGATGATCCCGCGGTACTTCATCCGCGTGTACTTGCCGCAGAGGCACTCGTAGTCGTTGATCGGTCCGAAGATCTTGGCGCAGAACAGCCCGTCCTTCTCGGGCTTGAAGGTCCGGTAGTTGATCGTCTCGGGCTTGGTGACTTCGCCCCAGGACCAGCTCTTGATCTTCTCCGGGGAGGCGATCGAGATCTTGACCCGGTCGAAGTCCAGCCGGGGCTTGGCGCCTGCGAGTTGCCGGACGTCCATCCTCATTCTCCTTTAAGAATTTGGGGGACTTCAATCCCCCAGGGAAGGACCTTGTCCTTCTCCTCACGCTCCAGCTCGACGTTGAGGCACAGGCTCTGGAGCTCGCGGATGAGGACGTTGACCGACTCGGGCAGGCCGGGCGAAAAATCGAGGTCGCCCTTGACGATGGCCTCGTAGATCTTGGCCCGCCCTTCGACGTCGTCGGACTTGACCGTCAGGAGCTCCTGGAGCGTGTAGGCCGCCCCGTAGGCCTCGAGAGCCCAGACCTCCATCTCCCCGAAGCGCTGCCCGCCGAACTGGGCCTTGCCGCCCAGCGGCTGCTGGGTGATCAGCGAGTAGGGCCCGGTCGATCGGGCGTGGATCTTGTCGTCGACGAGGTGGAAGAGCTTCATGATGTAGATGTGGCCGACGGTGACTTCCTGGTCGAGGATCTCTCCGGACACGCCGTCGAAGAGGGGGGTCTTGCCCGTGGCGGGCAGCCCGGCCTGGACGAGGAGCTCCTTGATCTTAACTTCGGAGATCCCGTCGAAGACCGGGGTCGAGATGTACAGGCCGAGCTGCCGGGCGGCCCAGCCCAGGTGGGTCTCGAGGATCTGGCCGACGTTCATCCGGGAGGGGACGCCCAACGGGTTGAGGACGATCTCGACCGGCTCCCCGTTCGGCAGCCGCGGCATGTCCTCCTCGGGCACGATCTTGGCGATGATACCCTTGTTGCCGTGGCGGCCCGAGACTTTGTCGCCGACCGAGAGCTTGCGCTTCATGGCGATGAAAACCTTGATGGCCTGGATGACGCCCGGGGAGAGCTCGTCCCCCTTGCGGAGGTTGTCGACCTTGTCCTTGTGGAGAAGGCGGAGGGCCTCGATCTGGCGCTTGACCTTCCGCTCCAGGTCCTTGATCCGCTGGTCGCGGTCGCCGTCGTCCTTGACCTTGAGCTTGAGGAGGTCGTCGCCGGCGATCTGGCTCAGGAGGCGCTCGGTCAGCTTGACGTCTTTGTCCAGGGCCAGATCGCCGACCTTCTGGTCCTTCTCGAGCAGGGCGCCCTTGAGAATGGCCCGGATCCGGTTGTCCTTCTCGATCTCGAGGATGCGGATCTCGTCCTCGAGGTTCCGCTTCATCTTGGCGATCTCGTCCTTCTCGATCGCCTTGGCGCGGGCGCCCTTCTCGCTCCCGCGCCGGGAGAAGATCCGGACGTCGATGACGGTGCCCTCGACGCCGGGCGAGCAGTAGAGCGAGGCGTCCTTGACGTCCAGGGCCTTCTCGCCGAAGATCGCCTTGAGAAGCTTCTCCTCGGGCGAGAGCTGGGTCTCGCCCTTGGGCGCGACCTTTCCGACCAGGATGTCCCCGGACTTGACGTGGGCGCCGATCCGGACGATGCCGTTCTCGTCCAGGTTGCGGAGGACGTTCTCCGGGACGTTGGGGATGTCCCGGGTGATCTCCTCGGGCCCGAGCTTGGTGTCGCGGGCCTCGATCGTCTCCTCGACAATATGGAGCGAGGTGAAAATGTCGTTCTTGATCAGGCGCTCGCTGACGATGATGGCGTCCTCGAAGTTGTAGCCGCGCCAGGGCATGAAGGCGCACAGGACGTTCCGGCCCAGCGACAGCTCGCCCCGGTCGGTGCAGGTGCTGTCGGCCAGGATCTGGCCCTTGACGACCCGGTCGCCCTTACGGACGATCGGGCGGTGGCTGAGGCAGGTGTTCTGGTTGGTGCGCAGAAACTTGATCAGCAGGTAGAGGTCGGAGCCCACATCGTACTCGCGGTAATTCTCCTTCTCGTCGACCCGGACCAGGATCCGCTCGGCGTCGACGAACTCGACCGTGCCCGAGCGCCGGCAGACGATGACGTCCCCCGAGCCCTTGGCGACGAGGTGCTCGATGCCGGTGCCGACGAGCGGCGCCTCGGGCCGGAGGAGCGGCACGGCCTGGCGCTGCATGTTGGAGCCCATCAGGGCCCGGTTGGCGTCGTCGTGCTCGAGGAAAGGAATCAGGGCGGCCGACAGGGAGACGAGCTGCTTGGGGGAGACGTCGATGTAGTCGATCTGGTCGCGCGGGATCTGCTTGAAGTTGCCCTTCTGGCGGGCGCTGACGAATTCGGCCGTGAACCGGCCGTCCTCGTCGACGGCCGCGTTGGCCTGGGCGATGTTGTACTTTTCCTCCTCCCAGGCCGTCTGGTAGAAGCAGAAGGCTTCGACGAGCGGCAAGTGGCGGACGTTGGCCCGCTTGAGCTTGTTAAGCTCGCGGAGGTAGGCGTCCTTCTCGACGACGTCGCCGATCTTGTAGTCGGCGTCGCCGGGATGGAGGACTTGCACGTAATCGACGATCCGCCCGTCCTTGACCTTGCGGTAGGGCGTCTCGACGAACCCGAAGTCGTTGACGCGGGCGAAGCAGCTCAGCGAGGAGATCAGGCCGATGTTGGGGCCCTCCGGCGTCTCGACCGGGCAGATCCGGCCGTAATGGGAGGTCTGGATGTCGCGGACTTCGAACCCGGCCCGCTCCCGGCTCAGGCCGCCGGGGCCGAGCGCGCTCAGCCGCCGTTTGTGGGTGATCTCGGCCAGGCTGTTGATCTGATCCATGAACTGGGAGAGCTGAGAGCTCCCGAAGAACTCCTTGAGGGCGGCGATGACCGGCTTGGAGTTGATGAGGTCCTGGGGCATGGCCGAGGCCAGGTCCGGCGTCACCGTCATCTTCTCCTTGATCGTCCGCTCCATCCGGGTCAGTCCGATCCGGAAGGCGTTCTCGACGAGCTCGCCGACCGAGCGGACCCGGCGGTTGCCGAGATGGTCGATGTCGTCCGTTTCGCCCTCGCCGTTGCGGAGGCGGAGGAGGTATTTGATGACCTCGACGTAGTCGAGGGGGGCCAGGACCTTGTCGTCGAGCGAGGTCTGGAGGCCGAGCTTGATGTTCATCTTGAGCCGGCCGATCCGGGAGAAGTTGAACTTCTGGGGGTTGAAGAACAGGTTGTGAAACAGGGCGTGGGCGCTCTCGATGGTGTGGGGCTCGCCCGGGCGGAGTTTCCGGTAAATCTCGGCCAGCGCCTGGCTCTGGTCCTTGCGAAGGTCCTTCTTGAGGGTCGCGGCGATGATCGGTCCGGCCGCGTCCTGCTCGGGGAAGTAGACTTCAAACGGCTCGCCCTTCTCGATCAGGGCGGCCAGATGCTCTTCGGCGATCTCCTCGTGGGCCTTGCCCTTGGGCTTGAGGGGCGTCAGACAGACGGCGCCGACGAGCTCCTGCTTGACGAGGGGAACCTTGCTGATCCCGTGCTCCTTGAGCTTCTGGAGGACCTCCTCGGTCAGCTTCTTCTTGCCCGGGGCCAGAACGCTCCGCGACCGGGGCGACGAGACGTCCTCGGCCGCGGTCTTGCCGACGAGTTGGTCCGCGAGCTCCCAGTACAGCGTCCCCGCCTCGGGGATGACCCTGTGGACTTTATAGAAGAGACGGAGGATCTCCTCGTCCGAGCCGAAGCCCAGGGCGCGCAGGAAGACGGTCGCCAGAAACTTCTTCTTGCGGTCGAGCCGGACCCAGAGCGTATTCTTGAGGTCGTACTCGAACTCGACCCAGGCCCCGCGGTAAGGGATGATCTTGGCGATGAAGAAGCCCTTGACCTCGGCCGGCCGGAAGAAGACGCCGGGCGAGCGCTGGAGTTGGGAGACGACGGTCCGCTCGATCCCGTTGAAGATGAAGGTCCCCTTGTCGGACATGAGCGGGACGTCCCCGAAGTAGACCTCCTGCTCCTTGATGTGCTTGAGGCGCTTGCTCTTGGTCGTCGCGTCCTTTTCCCAGGAGACGAGCCGGACCTTGATCCGGAGCGGGACGGCGAAGGTGTAGCCCTTCTGAATGCACTCGGTCGGCGTGTACTTCATCTTGAGGGCGACGCGGTCCCCGCAGTGGTCGCAGACCGGAATCTCGATCTTGCGGGAGGCGCCGCAGTAGGGGCAGACCTCCTTGGCGGTCAGCTCGATCTCGGAAGGAAGAAGCGTGCCGCAGCCCTTGCAGCGGGCGCGGGCGTTTTCGACGCCCTTGAGACGTCCGCACTTGCACTCCCAGTTGCCGATCGAGTAACTGACGAAGTCGAGCTGGGTCGTTTCCTTGAAGTCGGAGATGGGGAAGACGTCCTTGAAGGCCGACTGGAGGCCGGTGTCCCTGCGCTCCTCGGGCAGCCGGTCCATCTGGAGGAACTCCGCGTAGGAGGCCTTCTGGATGGCCAGCATGTCGGGCATCGGGAAAACGGCCTTGATCCTGGAAAAATCGACCCGGTCCAGATAAATATTTTTAGGTTCGTTGAGCATCGTCCCTCGCGTCAAAGGAAGTGCCGGCGGACGGCCCGTCCCGTCTTATCACCGGATCCGACTCCTCTCCCGAGCTCCAGCGCCCGGAGCGTCCGGGCTCACTGGATCTCGACAACGGCGCCGACTTCGGCGAACTTGGCCTTGATGGCGTCGGCCTCTTCCTTGGTGACCTTTTCCTTGAGCGGCTTGGGCGCGGCGTCGACGAGGTCCTTGGCCTCCTTGAGGCCGAGGCTGGTGACCTCGCGGACGACCTTGATGACGTTGATCTTCTTGTCCCCGACGTCCTTGAGGATGACGTTGAACTCGGTCTTGACCTCTTCCACCTTGGCTTCGCCGGCGGCGGCGCCCGGGACGGCCACGGGGATCGCGGCGGCGGCGCTGATGCCGTAGCGGGTCTCGAATTCCTTGATGTAGTCGGCGAGCTCGAGGACGGTCATCTGATCCAGGTGCGCGAAGAACTGTTCCTTGGTGAGTTTTTCTTGGGACATGTTTACCTCCAACCCTATTTTTGGTTTTTAAGCTGAGTCAACAACCTGCCCAGGCCGGAAAGGGGGGCTTGCCAGGTCGTTTGAAAGTGACGGAGCGGATGGGCGAGCACGGCGCCGAACCTTGCCAGGAGGTCGTTGCGCGACCCGAGCTTGGCGATCTCGGGGAAGCGCTCCCCGTCCAGGAAGAGGCCCTCGACGACGCCGGCCTTGACGGTCAGGGTCTTGGCCTGGACCGCGAACTCGCGCAGGATCCGGGCCAGCCCGATCGGGTCGTGGTCGGCGAAGGCGATCGCCGAGGGCCGGACGAAGAAGGGCCGGACCTCGGCCGGGACGGACGAGGGGAGCGCCCGCAGGGCGATCCGGTTCTTGACGACCTTGAAGGTGTAGGCGTTCTTGCGGAGGAGCTTGCGGAGCTCGACGGACTGGGCGACGGGCATCTTCTTGAACTCGAGCAGGAAGAAGCTGTCGTTGGCCTTGAAGGCCTCGGCCAAGCGCTGGCCGGTCGTGACCTTGATTTCGCGCTTCACTTCGATTTCTCCTCTTTCTCCAGGATGTCCTCGGACAGCCGGAAGGACGGCCCCATCGTCGAGGACACCGCCATCGACCGGATGTATTTCCCCTTGGCGGCGGCCGGCTTAGCGTGAAGGATGGCCTGGAGGAAGGTCTGGATGTTGTCGGCGAGGTGGGCCTCGCTGAAGGAGACCTTGCCGACCGGCGAATGGATGATCGAGGTCTTGTCGACCCGGAACTCGATCTTGCCGGCCTTGGTCTCCTCGACGGCCCTCTTGACGTCGAAGGTCACCGTGCCGGCCTTGGGGTTGGGCATCAGGCCCTTGGTCCCCAGGATGCGGCCCAGCTTGCCGACGCCGCGCATGACGTCCGGGGTGGCGATGACGACGTCGAAGTCGATCCAGCCGCCGGCGATCTTCTCGATCAGGTCGTCGCCGCCGGCGTAGTCGGCCCCGGCCTGCTCGGCTTCCTTGATCTTCTCGCCCGCGGCGATGACGCAGATCTTCTTGGTCCGTCCCGTCCCGTGGGGCAGGACGACCGTGCCCCGGACCATCTGGTCCGAATACTTGGGGTTGACCCCGAGCCGGAGGGACACGTCCACGGACTCGTCGAACTTGGCGTAGGCGGCCTTCTTGAGCAGGGCGACGGCCTCCTCGACGGTGTAGGCCTTGGTCTCCTCCTTGAGGGTCCGGGCTTGGGTGTACTTCTTTCCATGCTTAGTCACGGACGATCTCCAATCCCATATTCTTGGCGGTCCCTTCGATGATCCGCTTGGCGGCCTCGAGGTCGGTGGCGTTGAGGTCGGGGAGCTTCAGCCGGGCGATGTCCTCGAGCTGCTTGGCGCTGACCTTGCCGACCTTGTCCTTGTTGGGCGCGCCCGAGCCCTTGGCGATCCCGGCCGCCTTCTTGAGGAGGTAGGAGGCGGGCGGGGTCTTGAGGGCGAACTGGAACTTCTTGTCCTTGAAGACGGTGATGATGACGGGGACGACCATCCCCTCTTCCATCGTCCGCGTCTTCTCGTTGAACTGGCGGACGAAATCCATGATGTTGACGTTGTGCTGGCCGAGGGCCGGGCCGACCGGGGGCGCCGGGCTGGCCTGGCCGGCCACGATCTGGAGCTTGATCTTGGCGACGACTTCCTTGGACATCCGTTCCTCCTATATCTTTTCGACCTGCAGGAATTCGAGCTCGACGGGGGTCGACCGGCCGAAGATCGTGACCATGACCTTGAGGGTGTTCTTCTCGTGGTTGACGTCCTCGACCAGCCCGTTGAAGTTGAAGAAGGGGCCGTCGATGATCCGGACGGCCTCGCCCTTCTCGAAGGAGTGCTTGGGCTTGGGCTTCTCCGAGGTCGTCTCCATGTGCTTGACGATCTGGCTGACTTCGTCCTGGCCCAGGGGGGAGGGTTTCTTGCCGGACCCGACAAAGCCGGTGACCTTGGGCGTATCGCGGATGATAAGCCAGTTCTCGTCGGTCAGGTCCATTTCGACCAGGATGTAGCCGGGGTAGGCCCGCTTGGTCGTCACGACCTTCTTGCCGCCCCGGATCTCGACGACGTCCTCGGTCGGGATGATGATCTCGCCGATCTGGTCCTGGATGCTCAGCTCGGCCGCCCTCTCCTTGATGGAATCCCGGACGAACTTCTCGAACCCGGAGTAGGTGTGGACGATGTACCAGTTCTTGGCCATAGACACGGTCCGTCTACCCCAGGATGTCCCGGACCTTGGTCAGGCCCCAGGACGCCAGGATATCCATCAGGAACAGGTAGAAGCCGAAGAAGATCGTGGCCAGGATGACGACGAGGGTCGTGCTGTAGACCTCGGCCTTGGACGGCCAGGTGACCTTCTTCAGCTCGGCACGGACGTCCCTCAGGAAGTGCACGAAGCGCCTGTACCATCTCTCTTTTTCGCTCATGACGACACCTTCCCTACCGTCTCCGGGGCCGGCCCGGAAAAAAGTGGCAGGTGAGGAGGGACTCGAACCCCCAACCTGCGGTTTTGGAGACCGCTGCTCTGGCCAGTTGAGCTACTCACCTGTCGCGGCTTTCCAATTCTCCGCCGTCGCTCACTTGACTTCCTTGTGGAGGGTGTGCTTCCGGCAGAAGGGGCAGAACTTCTTGAGCTCCGTCTTCTCGGTCTGCGTCTTCTTGTTCCGGGTCGAGGTGTAGTTGCGACGTTTGCAGTCCGAGCATTGCAGAGTCACATTCTCTCTCATGATGACGCCTTTCCCTGAAGTCCTTTATCTATCGTCCGAAGGCTCGCTTATCGTCATAGCCCAAGACCAGAATTGAACTGGTGACCCCGTCCTTACCAAGGACGTGCTCTACCAACTGAGCTACTTGGGCCCATCCGCTGACGCCGAGAGCGGGAAACGGGATTCGAACCCGCGACATTCAGCTTGGAAGGCTGACGCTCTACCAACTGAGCTATTCCCGCGGAAAAACAGTGGGCAGGGAAGGATTCGAACCTCCGAAGCGTTTCCGCAGCGGGTTTACAGCCCGCCCCATTTGGCCACTCTGGAACCTGCCCGCTTTTCATTGTTCGACACCGCTTTTTTTAATAATTTTGAAACCGCCGTCGTCGCCCTGCGCGGCGCCGGCGGCCGCTCGCCTCCCAGCGAGCCAGCGAAGGGATTCGAACCCCTGACCCGCTGATTACAAATCAGCCGCTCTACCTGCTGAGCTACGCTGGCACATCCACCACAGCAAAAAATGAACAAGCCGACCGCATTCCGGGGGAGTGGATTAAGAGAAAGATTCTTACGAAACGCTCTTTCTCTCGACCAGCTCGGACTTACGCGCGCCGTGACTCTTTAAAAGTAAAAGAGTCCTTGGAGGATGCTATCTGAAATGCCAGTTTTTGTCAAGATCCCCTGAAAAAAAACTTATTCCGGCCGGGGGGTCCGGAGAGGGTTGAAGCCTCATCGGCCGGCCCCTCCCGGCCGCCGGGTCCTTTCCAGGATCTGACCTATTCCTCTATAGAAATCCACCGAGAAAAGAAGGTATTTGGCCCTCTGGACCGGGGTCAGACCGGCTTCGAGGAAGGCTTCCAGCTCGTCATCCTTTGCCTTGACGGCGTCTCTAAGCTCACGGACGCGGTCGGCCCGGGCCAGGATATCGGCCTCGTCGGGTTCAGGCGACCGGACGGCCTCGCGCAGCCCCTCGATCTCGGGGCTGAGCCGCCTGAGGAGGCCGAGCTTCTCCTTTTCGATCCGGTTGACGGCGGGAAAGATCATCGCGCTCTGCTCCTCGGTCAGGTCCAGGGCCTGGGTCATGCGCAGGAGCCTCAGCGTCAGGAGGTTCTCGCGGATCCTCTCCCGGCTCCGCGCCTGAGGGGCGGGCGCCGCGGCGGCAAACGACGCGCCGAGCGCCGCCAGCGCGAGGAGCGCCGGAATCAGCCGAACACGAACGGCTTTCCTCTTGATCATGGTCGACCTCCTAGGTTTTCTTCTCACCTTGAAGTCCGGGTTCGAGCCGCGACAGGTCCTGGTCGCTCAGCTTTTCCCAGAAGAGCGGATCGTCCGGACCGGGGGCAAAAGCCCCCTCCCCCGCCGCGCCGACCGTCTCGTCGAGCGAGGCTTGAAGCGCTCGGTCGAACGAGCTCTCGAGGGCGGGGTCGTCGCCGATCTCCAGCAGGAGGGACGAGACCGTGTCTTCGAACGAGAATACGAACGGCCCGGGCGGCGCTCCTTCGGGTCGGATTAAAACGAAGGCGGCGGCGGCCGCGGCCGCCGCGGC
>JAFGBC010000045.1 GCA_016933355.1 Candidatus Aminicenantota bacterium | reverse complement strand
TCATCACGAGAACCATCGTGAAGACGTTTCAGGCTTCGGACGGCAATCACGGCAGCTACTTCATGCTCTTTAATCACCTTTAGAAGCGAGAAAAGCGACGAGATTTATTGTTAGAACCCCTCCGCGGCCGACAAAATTGTAGCCCTCATGACGGAATTGTCGGCGCGGCCTTCGCCCCTGGTCTATAAATGACGCATTTTAAAGCAATTAGTGATGGCACGCTGCTTGCATGATGACGTTGATTGAATCCTAAAAAGGGTATAGATTAATAATGATGACGATCCGAACGGTCCTTGCGGCCATCGCATTCTTCTCGTTCGCCCCGGGGGCGGGCTTCGGACAACAGACCGGACTCTTCTATAACATCGATGCCGAGGCCGCCATCGAGGGAACCGTTCGGGAGGTCATCCGGACGCCCCTCTACCAGGATAGGCAGCCCTTCATCCAGGTCGTTCTCGAGGACGACGCCCAAGAGCGCACGCTCGTCGAAGTCTGCCCTGCCTGGTATGCCGACATCGACTTCCGCGTCGGCGATCGCCTCAGCGTCGTCGGCTCCCTAAGCGGCGCCGAGGGCGCGCCCAAGAGCATGATCGCCCGCATCGTCGAGTTCGAGGACAGGACGCTCGTCCTCAGGGACAAGAGGGGATTTCCCAACTGGCGCGGAGGGACGCGGGCGAAGCAGGGCCGAAGACGGGGGAGAGGGTTTGTCCCGTAGATCCTTCATTCTCTATTTTCTCCTGCCGTTCCTGGGGATCGCCCTCGTCCTGCTGGCGGTGTCCTCGCTGGACCGGGCTTATATCCAAGGCGAGGCGCGCGGGCTCGTCCTCGAGCAGCTCCGGGCCGCCGCCCAAATCCTCATCTCCGACATCTCCCGTTTCCTGGAGGAGGGCGACCCCCCGGACCGTATCCTGGAACGCTATGCCCGCGACGAGAACATCTACTACATGGCGCTGCTCGACGGCGCCAAGTCCATCGTGGGCTGGCGGTCCCGCTTCGAAGGCTACCTGCCCTTGTCGCTGGATGATGCGCGGAGACGGGACGCCTGGCAGATCTCCTCGCCGGCCGGAGGGATCTATAACCTATTTCTGCCCTTCGACCTCGCGGACGGCCGCCGCTTCCATCTCTATCTAGGCTATTCGCTCGAGGGCGTGGAGAACATCGCCCGACGCTCCCGGCGCACGCTTCTTCTCACGGCCGTCGCCCTGTTCTCGGCCGGACTCCTGTTCGCCCGAGCCTTATTTCGGCTGCAAAAACGCTACCTGGCCAAGGCCGTCGAGGCGGAGGATCATCGCCGGGAGAAGGAGCGCTTCCGGGAGATCTCCGCCCTGACCTCCGGCGTCGCCCATGAAATCAAGAACCCCCTGAACAGCCTCAGCCTTCTCTGCGAGCTCATGAAGCGCAGCGCGCCGCCGGGTCTGGAGGAGGAAATCCGCCTCGGCGGAGAGGAGATCCGAAGGATCGCAGGGATCGTGGATCGCTTCTCGCAATTCGTCAAGCCTCTTCACGTTGAACGGCGCCCGTTTCCGCTCCTCGATTCCTTGACCGAGGCGGCCGGCGCCCTGGCCGGCGAGTTCCCCGCCTTGACCGCCTTCCGGCCCACCGTTCCGAGCGGGCTGACCGTCCCGGGCGACCGGGAGCTCCTGACCGGCGTTTGGGCGAACATCCTGAGAAACGCCCTCGAGGCTTCGGGCGGCTTGCCTGTCGAGGTCCGGGCCGAGACGCGCAGGAGGGCGGTCCTTGTCCGCTTCCGCGACACCGGTCCCGGGCTTCCGCCCGAGGTCGCGGCCCGCGTCTTCGATCCCTTCTTCACGACCAAGAAGTCGGGGATGGGCATCGGCCTCTATCTCTCCAAAAAGGTCGTCGAAGCCCACGGGGGCCGGATCGGCATGACGAGCGGACCCGGGCGCGGGACGATCTTCGAGGTCGAGCTTCCGGGAGGATGACATGGCTAAGGGCGCGATCTTGATCGTCGAGGACGACGCCGTCCAGCGACGGCTCGTCCGCCAGACCCTGGAGGGTGAAGGATACCAGGTCGCGGAAGCCGCGACGGTCAAGGAGACCTTGGAAGCCCTGGCGGCGGCCCCGGTCGAGGTCGCCGTCGTCGATTTCAAGCTCGATGGGGAGACGGGACTCGACGTCATCGACGCGCTCCGCGAACGGAACCCCCTGGTGACGCCGATCATGGTCACGGCCTTCGGCAACCTGGAGAACGCCGTCGAGGCCATGCGCCGGGGGGCCTACGATTACGTGACGAAGCCGATCGAGTTCCCCCGATTCCTCGAGGTCATCGAGCGGGCCCGGGAGCGCTGGAAGCTCAAGACGGAAATCGACCTTCTTCACTCCAGCCTCGAAGAGACCTTCAGCGCCAAGAACTTCGTCTACGCTTCCGCCCGGATGCAGGCGGTCGCCCGGCTGATCCGCAAAGCGGCGTCGAGCGACGCGACGGTCCTTCTCTCCGGCGAGACGGGAACGGGCAAGGATCTCGTCGCCAGGACGGTCCATTTCTCTTCGAAGCGGAAAGCCGGACCTTTTCTCGCCGTCAATCTGCCCTCGCTGCCGGAGAGCCTGGTCGAAAGCGAGCTGTTCGGGGCCGAGAAGGGCGCCTATACGGGGGCGCTCGAGCGCAAGACCGGCCGGTTCGAGGCCGCGGCCGGTGGAACGCTCTATCTGGACGAGATCGGCGACCTGCCTACCCACATCCAGGTCAAGCTCCTTCGCGTCCTGCAGGACGGGGAATTCTATCGCCTGGGGTCCTCCCGGCCGCTCCGCGCCGACGTCCGGATCATCGCCGCCACCCACCGTGACCTTCCCGTCTTGCTCAAGGAGGAGAAATTCAGGTCCGACCTTTATTATCGGCTCAACGTCATCCGGATCGAGACGCCGCCCCTGCGCGAGCGCCGCGAGGACATCCCGCCTCTCGTCGATCACTTCATCCGGAAATACCGCGAGCGCGAGGGCAAGCCGATCGAGGGCGTCTCGCGCGAAGCCATGGAGGTCCTGATGGCCTATGCCTTCCCGGGGAACGTCCGCGAGCTGGAAAACGTCATCGAACGGGCCGTCGTGTTCGCCGAGGGCGACCTGATCGGAACGGCCGACCTGCCCGTCTTCCTCGAGGATAAGTCCGAGGCCGCCGCCGTGGAGGGATCGTCCCTGCCCGACCAGGTCCGCAGCCTCGAAATCCGCGAAATCAAGAGGGCCCTGGCCGCGAACGGAGGCGTCCAGAGCCGGGCCGCCCGGAGCCTGGGTGTGTCCGAGCGCATCCTCGGCTATAAAATCAAGACCTACGGGATCAAACCGGGCTCTTGAGCGATCCCGACCCGGCGGGATAGGCCGCGGGGAGGGGGGCGAGCGATTCCGCATCCGGGCAGGGCAGCGAGGCCCCGGGCCGCAGCGCGTCGCTGCCGTCGAGGCATCCCTTCGGGCAGGCTCTCGCGCACTCCAGGCAGGACAGGCAGACGGTTTTATCCACGATCATTCGCCCCGCGCCGCGGTCGACGCGAATCGCGCCGGCCGGGCAGGCCTTAGCGCAGACGGCGCAGGACGTGCAGCGGCCGTCCGCGTTCAGCCTGAAGAGGCTCAGGGCGTTGACGGCCCCGGCGACGGCCCCGAACGGGCAGACGTAGCGGCAGAACGGCCTGTGGATGAAAACCGAGGCGAGAAGCGTCACCCCCAGGAACGCGAGGAGCGGGACGTTTCCGTCCAGGTTGAACAGGGCTTTGAACGGGTCGATCTTGACGAAGAGCTTTTCTCCCTTTAGGACCGGATAAGCCAGGGCGAAGCCCAGGACGACGAAGCGCAGGCCGCGCAGCGCCCGGTCGACCCTCGCCGGGATCCGGATCCGGAAGGAGCGCCTGTAAAGGAATTCCTGGATGCCGCCCTTGTGGCAGACCCAGCCGCAGTACAGGTTCCCGAAGAGGAGGATGACGGTGAAGATGACGCCGATCTCCAGGACGTAGAGCCCCGTCTTGGCGAGCTGGGAGAGGCCGGCGTTGAGAGCGATGTTCTGCAAAGCGCCGTTGGGGCAGAGGCAGCTGCCCTCGAAAAAGCCGAGATAGCCGACCGAGGCGATCAGGATCGGGAAGCGGAGCCAGGCCTGGCGGAAATGGAACGCCAGGGCCGAGGCGCCGAGGAGCCCGAAGAGGACGACGATCTTGGCCGGGAGCGGCCCGACGCCGAGACGGAAGAGCGCGATCAGGATCGAGCCCAGGCCAAGGACGAGGGCCAGGACGGAGGCCGCCTTCCGGTTCATCGGGAGACCGCTTGGAGGACGCCCTCGGAGACGCCTTTCTTCTCGCATTCGCGAATCGCCCGCAGCTCGCCCCGGTCGGCGCCGAGCCTGATCTCGAGGTCCAGCCGGTAGAGACCGGACTTGAGCTCCGTCCAAGCGCCGCGCTCGACGATTTCAATGTTCTTCGCCTCGAGCCGCGTGTCCTCGATCGGGATGTCGCAGCGGCGGTGCTCGAACTTGACGAACACGCTGACGCGGGCGCTCGCACCCGCGGCCAGGACCGGCTTGGCCGGTTCGAAGTGGATGTCGCAGGCGAGGAGCCGGCCGGCGCCGACGAGTCCCAACGCCAACAATGTCACGATGATTTTTTTCGTTTTCATGAGGTCCTCCTAGAATGTGACGCGCGTCTCCGCCCGCAGTTGATGAACGGAGCCGTGGAGCGTCCGGGCGAACGCCGCCTTGACCGTCAGCCGGAGCAGGTCCGATCCCAACGGTTTGGCGGTCAGCCCGAAGTCGAATTCTTCGCTGAGGAGCGCGTCGAGGCGCGCTCCGCTGTTCGAGAAATAACCGGCCTCGAGCGTCAGGCGCTTCGAGAAGGCGGGGGTCAGGCTCAACGCCGCCCCCCAGCTGAGCCCTTGGCGGGCCGAATAGTGCATTCGTTCGGCCAAAGTGACCGTCCCGAAGGTCGGGAGGAAAGCGCCCCTCTCGCCGTCGCTCCCGTAGAGGGAGTGGAGGACGGCCTGGAGCGTCCCCAAGCCCGAGATCCGCCAGGCTCGGACCGCTTGAAGATGCCAGCCGAACGCGAGGAGGTCCGGGAACGGCCGGCGCTGAACGGCAGCCTCTCCGAACAGCGTGAATCCGAGAGGGAGGCGCGCCTGGCCGAACAGCGAGACGACGTCGGAAGCGTAAGTGTCCGTCTCGGCGACGACGCGCTCGTAGAGAAGCCCGATCCGGAGGCCCCCTCCGAATCGCCGCGAGAGGGAGGCGAAAGCCAGGCCGAAATCCCCGTAGCCCGCGCCGCAGGTCCCCTTCCAGCAGGACTTGTATTCGAAGAAAAACCCCTTCTGGCAAGCCTGGGTCTCTCGGGCGGCTCCGATGGCCAATAGGCCCCCGCCGGCGGAGAGATTCCATCCGCCTCCGGAATATTCGACGACGGCGGCGTCGAAGAAATCGTCGAGGACCAGGCCGTTGCCGAGGCGGACTTCCTGGCGGCCGAGCCGGAAGGATAGAGCGCCGCCGCCGGGTGCGTAAAATAGAGCCAGCGTCCGGACCTGGACGGGCGGCAGGTCTCCGGCCTTGGAGCAGTCGGTGAAGGTTTTATCCCGGAACACGCCCTCGACATCGACGGAAAAGGCGTCGGACGGCTCGAAGCGAAGCAAAGCGCCCGCGGCCGGGAACAGGTAGCTTCGGGAGCCGACCAGATAGGAAAAGCCGCGCAGCTCGAGCGCCCAGGAGAAGTCCGTGCTTGCGATCGCATGGAGGTTCGACGGAAGGCGGGACGGACAGTCCTTGGCCTGGAGGCCGGGCGGCCCGCCGGCGAAGACGCCGCCGATCAGGGCGGCAACGGCGAAGAAGCCTCTCACTCTTCACTCCTGAGCGAGCCGGATCGCTCCGTATTCGCAGACCGAGAGGCAGGCCGAGCAGAGGCGGCAGCGCGTTTCATCGAGGACGGGCCGGGCCAGGTCGCCTTTGACCGCTCCGTAGGCGCAGGCCTTAAGGCAGCGGCCGCAGCTCGTGCAGCGGCTCTGGTCGATGACGGCGGGCCCGCCTTTGAGGACGGCGCCGCGGCTGCAGGCGGCGTAGCATTTGCCGCAGAACGTGCACTTAGAGGCGTCCAGGACGGCCAAGGCCTTTTCGATGCAGCCGGGCGCGCAGACCGCGAGGCAGAGGCCGCAGCGCGTGCACTTCGAGGCGTCGATCTCGGCCTTGCCGCCCGAGAACGAAATCGCCTTTTCCGGACAAGCGTTCAGGCACAGGCCGCAGCCCGTGCAGCGGCCCCGGCGAACATGGTAATAATCGGGGTCGAGGGTCAACGCTCCTTCGGGGCAGGCTTGAACGCAATCGCCGCATCCGACGCAGGCGGAGGAGTCGATCCCGAAGCCCTTTCGGTCGAGGACGACGGCCTGCGATTCGCACGTTTCGGCGCACTTGCCGCAGCCGACGCAGGCGGTCGAGTCGATCCAGAGCGTGCTCTTTTCGGCCTGAACGATGGCCCCGAACGAACAGGCCGCCGAACATTTCCCGCAGCCGACGCACAGCGCGGGATCGATCACGATCTTCGGCGAGAGACCGGTCCGGCCGACGCAGGCTTCGAGCGAGAGGAGGATCAGAGGGATGGACTGGACGAACGCCCGTCGGGTAACGGCTTTGCCCGATGGGCCGGGCGATTCCGGGTTCTGAAAGTCCAAGCTGTCTTCTTTCATGAGGCTAGTTCTTAAGCAAAAGACATGCCAGATTGGAATTATGAACATAAGTTATTCAAATTAAATTAATTAGATTGATATCGGACGCTTCGCGACGCCTCCGGGCGCGGTGCCCGCCTACAAAATTGTCGGCCTTCCGACCCATTTGTCGGAATCGTT
>JAFGBC010000210.1 GCA_016933355.1 Candidatus Aminicenantota bacterium | reverse complement strand
CGAGATCGGCGTCCGGACGCCGCGCGGCGTCGTCGTGACCTCGGTCAAGCGCGGAATGGCGGCGGCCTCGTCCCTGGGCTTCCCGATCATGGTCCGCGTTTCCTATGATCTGGGCGGGCGCGGCGCCGGCGTCGTCCGCGACGCGGCCGAGCTCCGCGCCAGGCTCGAGCGGGCCTTCGCCTTCTCGAAGCGCGTCCTGCTCGAGGAATATCTCCACGGCTGGAAGGAGATCGAGTACGAGGTCGTCCGCGACGGCCGCGACAACGGCCTGACCGTCTGCAACATGGAGAACCTCGACCCGATGGGATTTCATACCGGCGAGAGCGCGGTCGTCGCGCCCTCCCAGACGCTGACGAACTTCGAATACCACGAGCTGCGCCGGATCGCGATCCGGGTCATCCGTCACCTGGGCGTCATCGGCGAGTGCAACATCCAGTTCGCCGTCGACCCCGCCCGTTGGGACTATCGCGTCATCGAGGTCAACGCCCGCTTGTCGCGGAGCTCCGCCCTCGCCTCCAAGGCGACGGCCTACCCGCTGGCCTATGTCGCGGCCAAGCTGGCCCTGGGCAAGACGCTGCCCGGGCTCCGCAACTCGGTGACGGGCGTCACCACGGCCTGTTTCGAGCCGGCCCTCGACTACATCGTTTGCAAGATCCCGCGCTGGGACCTCCAGAAGTTCCGGCGGGTCGAGCCGCGGATCGGGTCCGAGATGAAGAGCGTGGGCGAGGTCATGGGCATCGGCCGGAGCTTCGAGGAGGCGTTCCAGAAGGCGCTCCGCATGCTCGAGACCGGGGCGGACGGGTTCGTCTCGGACCTGCGGCTGGGGCCGCTCTCCGAGGAGCTCCGGACGGACAAGCGATTCTTCGCCATCGCCAAGGCGCTGCGCTCGGGCTGGAGCATCGCCCGGCTGAGGCGCGCGACGGGGATCGACCCTTGGTTCTTGGAGCGGATGAAAGGGCTGGTCGCGATGGAGGCCGGCCTCGGGAGGGGGCGCCTGTCGAAAGACGGGTTGCGCGAGGCCAAGAAGGCTGGGTTCTCGGACGCCCGGGTCGCGGCGCTCGCCGGGCGGACGGAGGGGGCCGTCCGCGCCCTGCGCAAGCGGTGGGGGATCGTGCCCGCCGTCAAGCAGATGGACACGCTGGCCGCCGAGTATCCGGCGCGGACGAACTATCTCTACCTGACCTATCACGAGGCCGAAGACGACGTCGCGTTCAACGAGCCGGGCGTCCTGGTCCTCGGCTCCGGGCCATACCGGATCGGCTCCTCGGTCGAGTTCGACTGGTGCTCGGTCGGCTGCGTGCGGTCGCTAGCCGCGCTGGGACGCAAGACGATCGTCCTCAACTCGAACCCGGAGACCGTCTCGACCGATTACGATATGTCCGACCGCCTCTACTTCGAGGAGATGACGCTCGAGCGGGTCCTGGACGTCTGCGACAAGGAGCGGCCGGAGGGGGTCGTCGTCTCGGTCGGCGGCCAGACGCCCAATAACCTGGCCGTCCCGCTGGCCCGGAAGGGGGAGCGGATCCTGGGGACGGCGGCCGCGGATATCGCCCGGGCCGAGGACCGGCACAGGTTCTCGGCGCTCCTCGACCGGCTGGGCGTCGAGCAGCCGGTTTGGAAGGAGCTGGCCTCGCTCCGCTCGGCGCGCGCCTTCGCCCGCGCCGTCGGCTTTCCGGTCCTCATCCGGCCCAGCTTCGTCCTGAGCGGGGCGGCGATGGCCGTCGCCTTCGACGAGGCCGGGATGACGCGCTTCCTGGCGCGGGCGCGCGGCCTGGCGGCGGGGCGGTCGGTCGTCATCACCAAGTTCATCGAGGACGCCAAGGAGATCGAGTTCGACGGCGTGGCCGCCGAGGGCGAGCTCCTCTGCTACGCGGTCGGCGAGCACGTCGAGAACGCCGGCGTCCATTCGGGCGACGCGACGATCGTCCTGCCCGCCCAGCGCATCCACATCCAAACCTTCCGCGAGACGCGGCGGATCGCCCGGACGATCGCCCGCGCCCTCCGGATCACCGGCCCCTTCAACATCCAGTTCATCGCCAAGGACGACCGGATCCGGGTCATCGAGTGCAATCTGAGGGCGTCGCGGACGTTCCCGTTCGTCTCCAAGACCTACGGCGTCGATTTCATCGACCTCGCGACCCGGGCCATGCTGGGGGAGTCGACCGGGCCGGTCCACAAGTCGCTGTTCGAGACGGACGCCGTCGCCGTCAAGGCGCCCCAGTTCTCGTTCTCGCGGCTCAGGAAGGCGGATCCCGTCCTGTCGGTCGAGATGGCCTCGACCGGCGAGGTCGCCTGCTTCGGCCGGAGCGTCCAGGAGGCGTTCCTCAAGGCCGTCGTCGCGACCGGCTTCCGCATCCCGCGCCGGTCGGTCTTCGTTTCGATCAAGGGGGACGCGGCTCGGGCCCGCTCGCTGGACTGGATCCGGCGCTTGGTCGGTCTCGGGTTCGAAATCACGGCGACCGAGCACACGGCCGCCTTTCTGCGCCGGAACGGCATCGCGGCCGAACGGCTCTATAAGCTTCACGAGAACCGGGAGCCCAACGTCCGGACCCGGCTCCAGGGCGGGCGGATCGATCTCGTCATCAACATCCCCTTCTCCTACGACAGGATTGAGTTCGACGACTCCTACGAGCTGCGGCGGCTGGCGGT
>JAFGBC010000209.1 GCA_016933355.1 Candidatus Aminicenantota bacterium | reverse complement strand
GTCCCCCTTCTTTTGGAAATCTTCATAGCGCGTTTCGTTGACGACGTAGACCGTCATCAGGAGGCAGACGCTGATGCCGATCGCCAGTCCGATGATGTTGACGAGGGAGAGGAGTCTGTAGCGGCGGATATTGCGGAAGGCGATTTTGAAGTCACTCTTCATGCGATGTCTCCGAAGTTTTCGTTACGATGATGAGCCGCAAGGCATCGCCGCCGTTGCGTTCCTCTGCAATTCCTGTGCCAATGGGCGGGCGGGGCCGTCCGGCTTTGGCTCTCAGGCAACGCAGGGAACCCTGTCCGGAAGCGAACGGCCCCTGTTCGCTCGTGGACAGCTCCCGGACCATTAAGAAAGCGGCCGCGAGCCCGGCCGGCGGCTTTCGCGCCTCTCCTGTCCGATTCGCGTCATGAGATGAATTCACGGCCCCGCTCTGCGGCGAACGGGACAATCCGGAAAGTTCCGCGCCGGCCTTAACATCGGGGCCGAAATGGTATAGATAAATAGAGAAAGATGAGCGACCATGATCCCCAAAGACCTCGTCGCCGGACTGCGCCGGGTTCGCAGGCATAAAGGCTTTTCGGCGCTCACGATCGCCGGCCTGGCCGCCGGGATGGCCTGCGTGCTTCTGATCCTACTCTACGTCGGGTTCGAGCGGAGCTATGACCGCTTCCACGAGCGCGGCGACGACATCTTTCTCTGCGCCCGCGAGAACGTCCTCGCGGGCGGGAGCGAGCTCAAGGGGATCACCGGGGCGCCCCTTGCGCCGCTTCTTCTCCGGAACATCCCCGAAGTCGAGGCGGCCGTGCGCTTCACCGCGTTCCGGGGCGAGTTCGTCGGCCGCGGCCCCGCCCGCTTCCTGGAGCGGGGCTGGTTCTTCGCCGACGCCTCGGTCTTCGAGGTCTTCAGCTTTCCCCTCGAACGCGGCGACGCCGCGACGGCGCTCCGCGAGCCGCTCTCGGTCGTCGTCTCCGCCGAGACCGCCCGGAAATATTTCGGCGACGAGCCGCCGCTGGGCGGGGTTTTGAGCTACGTCTTCGGCGGACGGAGCTTCGACTTCAAGGTCAGCGGCGTCCTCAAGCCCCTGCCGCGGAACTCGCACCTCCGGTTCGATTTTCTGGCCTCCTACGCGAGCCTGTCCTCGATCCTGGGCGACAACGCCGGCTATTTCCTGACCCGGCACTGGGACAGCCCGACCTGGACCTACGTCAAGCTCGGGGCGGGGAGCAACCCGGACGGCGTCAACCGGCGGCTGGCCGAGCTCTCGAGGGCGTTCGTCGACAGGCGGTCCGCCCTCGCCGTCAGCCACCGGCTCGTCCCGCTCCGCGAGGTCTACTTCGACGCGCCGGGGCCGCCCATCGGGGCCCGGGGCGACCGGCGCCTGGTCCGGACCCTCTCGGCCGTGGCCTTCCTCATCATCCTCATCGCCTGCGTCAACTTCATGAACCTGTCCACGGCCCGGGCCGAGCTCCGGGCCCGGGAGATCGGTTTGCGCAAGGTCGTCGGCGCCTCCCGGCCGCGGCTCGTCCGCCAGCTGTTGGGCGAAGCCGTCATCCTCAGCTTGTTCGCCGCGGTTTGCGGCCTCGCCGGCGCGGCCCTCCTGCTGCCGTCCTTCGCGGCCTACGTCGGGTCACCGCTCGCCGCCCGCGACCTCCTCGGCGGCGGCTTCCTCGCCGCGACCGTCCTGACGGCGCTCGGGACGGGCCTCCTCGCCGGCGCCTATCCGGCGTTCGTCCTGGCCTCGCTCCGGCCCGAACGCACCCTCGGACGCGCGGGCCGGGCCGGTCGGTCGGGCCTGGCCATGCGCCGCGTCCTGGTCACCGGCCAGTTCGCCCTGTCGATCGCCCTCATCGCGGGCTCGCTCCTCACGGCCCGCCAGGTCCGGTTCCTGAGGACGATGGACGTCGGCTTCCAGAAGGAGAACGTCCTCGTCGTCCCGGTCCGCGACGGGGCCGTCCGCCGGCGCTACGAAACCCTGAAGAGCCGCTGGCTCGCCGAGGCGGGCGTCCTCGGCGTCACGGCCTCGTCGATGAGGCCCGGCGTCGACTCCCAGAACGGCATCAGCCTTCGGGCGCGGGGAAATCCGGACGTCGACATGGGGATCATCTACGTCGACCCCGATTACGTCCGGACGTTCGGGATCCCCATCGTCCGGGGCCGCGACTTCGAGCGGGGGTCGGCCGCCGACGCCGCGGGCGCCCTCCTCGTCAACGAGACGGCGGTCAAGCGCTTGGGCTGGACGGACGGCATCGGCGAGCCGGTCGAGCTCTTCTTCAAGGAAGGGGGCCGAATCGAGCCGGTCGCCCGGGCGGTTGTCGTCGGCGTCGTCGCCGATTTTCATTTCCGCGACCTGACGACGCCCGTCCAGCCGATCCTGATCCGGGTCGCGCCGAACCGCTTCGATTACCTTTTCGTCCGTCTCGAGCCGGGCGCCCTGCCCGGCGCCGCGGCGCGCCTTCGAGCGGACTGGGAGGACCTCGCCTTTGCCCAGCCGTTCGAGTTCACCTCGCTCGACGGGGACATCGACGCCGTCTACAAGAGCTTCGCCGATTTCGGCCGGATCGCCCTGACGGCGACGGGCTTCGCCGTCCTCATCGCCTGCCTGGGCCTGTTCGGGCTGGCCGTCCACGCCGTCCAGCGCCGGACCAAGGAGATCGGCATCCGCAAGGTCCTGGGCTCGTCCGTGGCCGGGATCGTCGTCCTTCTCTCCAGGGACTTCCTGGCGCTCGTCCTCCTGGCCAACATCCTGGGCTGGCCCCTCGCCTACGTCTTCATCCGGGGCTGGCTCCGGAACTTCGCGGTCCGCGTCCCGGTCGGGGCCGGCCCCTTCCTGGTTGCCGGCCTCGCGGCTTTCGCCCTCGCCCTGGCCACGGTCATCGCTCACGCGGTCCGGGCGGCGCTCGCCCCGCCGGTCGCTTCGATCCGGTACGAATGAGGGGGCGTCCGTCTGTCCCCGGCGCCCGGAATCTGCTATCCTACGGGTCCGCCATGGACATGAAACCCATCCGCGCGCCCGGCCGGCGCTTCGAGGCCGTCCTCTTCGACCTGGACGGGACGCTCCTCGACACGATCGACGACATCGCCGGGACGATGAACGGGGTGCTGGCCGCCCGCGGCCTCCCGACCTACGACGCGGCGCACTACAAATGCTTCGTCGGCGACGGGATCGAGGAGATGGTCAAGCGCGCCCTTCATCCGGTCGAGGTCCGGGACGCCGAGGTTGACGAGATCGTGCGCGAATACCGCCGGGAATACAAGGTCCATTGGGGCGACAGCTCGCGCCCTTACGCGGGCGTCCCCGAGATGCTGCGCGGCGTCGCGGCGCGCGGCCTGCGGATGGCCGTCCTCTCCAACAAGTCCCACCCGTTCACGACGCTCATGGCCGCTTCGCTCCTCGAGGAGTTCCGCTTCGACGCCGTGCGCGGCTCGATGCCCGACGTGCCCAACAAGCCGGACCCGGCGGCGGCGCTCCTCATCGCCCGCGAGCTGGGGGTCGATCCGTCGCGGTTCCTCTTCCTCGGCGACGCCGACATCGACATGAAGACCGCCGTCGCGGCCGGCATGTACCCGGCGGGCGCCCTGTGGGGCTTCCGGACCGCCGACGAGCTCCGCGCCAGCGGCGCCGCCGTCCTTCTCGCCTCCCCGCCCGACCTCCTCG
>JAFGBC010000044.1 GCA_016933355.1 Candidatus Aminicenantota bacterium | reverse complement strand
TTTACAATGCTGTCTTCCATGACGCACGAGGACGATCCCAACCCCGTTCCCCCCTCCCCCGGCGCCGATCCTCGACCCGACGGAGCCGGGGAGATTTCCGGGTCGCGGCCGGATCTCGGGGCGGACGCGGAGGCGCCGCCCCTCGTCATCGAAAAGCCGAACCACTCGATCTCGCGCCGCGATGTCGACCCCGACGCGCTCGGGATTATTCACCGCCTCCATCGCTTCGGATTCCGCGCCTATCTTACGGGAGGGGCGGTCCGCGACATGATGCTGGGCCGGACCCCCAAGGATTTCGACGTCGTCACCGACGCCCGGCCCGGCCAGATCCGCAAGCGGTTCGCCAACTGCTTCATCATCGGGCGCCGGTTCCGGCTCGCCCATATCCGTTTTCGGGAGGGCAAGATCATCGAAGTCGCGACCTTTCGGCGCGTCCCCGACCGGGGCGAGGAAGTCCCGCCCGGGGCGCCCGTCGATCCGAGCCTGATCTACGGGACGCCGCGCGAGGACGCCTTCCGGCGCGACATCACCATCAACGCCCTGTTTTACGACCCGGACGAAGATCTTATCCTCGATTATGTCGGCGGCGTTGAAGACCTGAAGCGGGGGGTCGTACGCGTCATCGGCGACCCGGCGGTCCGCTTCGCCGAGGACCCTGTCCGCGTTTGGCGGGTCCTGCGGCACGCCGCCCGGCTCGGGTTCCGGGTCGATGCCGGGACGGAGCGCGAGATCCCCGCCCAGAATGATCTCCTGGCGGCCTGCTCAGGAGCGCGCCTCTTCGAGGAGCTCAACAAAGACCTGGCCTACGAAACCCGGCCCGTTTTCGGCGCGCTGAGAAGTCACGGGCTGCTGGGCGTTATCCTGGGGAAGGCCGGCCGAGCCTATGAATCGGACCCCGCCCTGTTCGGCCGACTGGACGGACTGCTCGATGTCGAGGACCGCTTCCGGCGCGCCGAGTTGAAGCTGTCGCCCGAAGAGATGTACGCCCTCATCTTCTGGCCCTGGGTCGAGCCTCTCTTCGGCGAGGGCAAACCGGACGATTATCACACGATTCTCTATGAGATGTTCGACCAGGCCGGGATGAAGGTGACCATCCCCCGCAAGCTCAAAGCCGACCTCGTCCAGCTCCTGACCATCCTGGGCGCGGCGTCCCGCGCCCTGCGGACGGGCCGGATGCGCTGGTCTCTGGCCAAGCGCAGCCATTTCGGCCAAGCCGGCCGGCTCGGCTATCTCATCCTCAAAGAACGCCCCCCGCAGCCGGGAGAAACCCTCGAATCCCTCATCCGGGAATCCCTGTCCGGCCTAGCGCCGGAGGACCGGACCGCGCGCAAGCGGAAGCGCCGCAGGCGCCGGAAGCCGAGGGAGGGCGAAGGCCGGCCCCCCGGCGGGGAGCCGGCCTCGCGCTGAGATTTCGTTAAGCTTACTTAGGCAGGCTCTTGAAGCACAGGAACCAGTCGAGGCACTCGAGGTCCTGTCCCGCGCCCGTGACGCGCTCCTGGGCCTGGCCGCACGAGCCGGGCGGAGGGATGATGACCTTGTCTCCGGGACGCCAGTCGGCCGGCGTGGCCACTTTGTGCTTGTCGGCCGTCTGCAGGGCGATGAGCAGGCGCTTGATCTCGTCGAAGTTGCGGCCGGCGGACAGGGGGTAATAGAGGATGGCTCGGATCTTGGCGTCGGGGTCGATGTAGAAAACGGCCCGGACGGCCTGGGTATCGCTGGCCCCGGGCTGAAGCATCCCGAACGCCTTGGCGATGTCCATCTTCAAGTCGGCGATGACCGGGAACTTGACCTCGACGTTCTTCATGCCTTTCCAGGCGATCTTCTCTTTGATGGTCCGCAGCCAGGCGATGTGGCTGTAATGACTGTCGATGGAAAGCCCGATGAGCTTGCAGTTCAGGGCTTCGAAGTCCTTCTCCATCGAGGCGAACGTCATGAACTCGGTCGTGCAGACGGGGGTAAAGTCGGCCGGGTGGCTGAAGAGGATGACCCACTTCCCCTTGTAGTCGTCGGGGAAGCTGATCTCGCCCTGCGTCGTCATCGCCTTGAACGACGGCGCCTTCTCCCCGATCAGGGGAACCCGCGGGCTTTCGGGAGCGTTCTTGGTGTCTTCTGTCATAAGAGATCTCCTTAAGAAATTTTTTTATTGTGCCCGACCGTGGGACGGGGTCCGGCGATCTGGCTTGGGTTGCGGCGTGGGCATCATCTCGCGCTCAGCTCATTAATTAGTAATCATTCCTGATTAGTAATATAATGACAATTGGCCCTCTTGTCAACCCCCCGGCGATTCAGGACACGGGCTGGCCCCTCTCCCCTGTCGGCAGACGCAGGCAGCAAAACCGGCCCTCTGGGCTTCCGCAGGCCTCGGCCCGAAACAACCCCCGCTGAAAGATTTGGCTCCTCGGGCAGGACTCGAACCTGCAACCTAGTGGTTAACAGCCACCCGCTCTGCCGATTGAGCTACCGAGGAGCAGGAGCCGACAATTTAGCACAAAAAGCCGGTCAGGGCAATAATCCGCTTGAATAAGGGCGCAGGACGCGGTCGTTCAGAACCGGTAGCCGGCCTGCTTGGCGATCTTACGGTAGTCCTCGGCCTCGATCCGGACGATCTTGCACATCTCGTAGATGCGGGAGTGGAGGCGGACGCCGATCCGGTCGACTAGGCTCTCCTCGCTCTTCTTGTAGAACGCGTCACGCCGGTCCTCGTCCTCCTCCTGGTCGCTGTCCGGATAGTTCGAGGTGAAGAGGGTCAGCTTCCGGTTGTTGTAGCGCTGGTTGATGATGTAGAAGACCGTCTCCTCGACCCAGGCCGTCGTCCGCTTGGCCCCCAGCTCGTCCAGGACGAGGACGTCGGATTGGAAGACCGGCGCCAGGACGTCGGACTCGTTCAGGGGCGAATCGGGGCTGAAGGTGCTCTGGATATCCCGGATGAGCTCCCGGAAGTCGTAGAAGAGGCAGGCCACGCCCTTCGTCTCGATCAGAACCCGGAGGACGGCGACGGCCAGATGGGTCTTCCCCACGCCGCACGGCCCCAGGAAGAGGAGGCCGACGTCCTGGACAGGGTAATTCTTTATGAATTTCTCGGCGATCTTCCTGGCGTTGCGCAGCGAATCGTTCCGGGCGTCGAAGTTTTGGAGCGAGCAGTCACGGTAGCGGCGCGGGATCCGTGCCTGCTCGAAAAGGACCTGAAGGCGCCGTTCGGCCCGGCATCCGCAGGGCCGGGCCCGGACGGTCCCGTCGACCTCCTCCAGCACCCAGCCGTTCCCTTGGCAGCGCGGGCATTCGGGCTCGGTCGTCAATTTAGGTATCCTCTGAGCTGCCGGAGCTTGTCCGACTGGGCCAGCTTCCGCTTGGCCTTCTGCTCGATCTGGCGGACCCGCTCCCGGGTCACGTTCAGGATCTCGCCGATCTCCTGCAGCGTTCGCGGCCGGTCGTCGTCCAGGCCGAAACGCAATTTTAACACAAGAGCCTCTTTCTCATCCAGGTTTCCGAGAAGCTCGCGGACCTGGCCCTGGATCGAACTGTGGATGACCTCGTCCTCGACCGAGGGCCGGCCCTCGTCGCTGACCCGCTCCTCGACCTCGAGGTCGTCCTCCCCGTATCGGTCGCTCAGCGAGACGTTCCGCTCGGCGAGGAGCTCGAGGTCCTCGACGTCCACAGGCGCGATGCCCAAGGCCTTGGCGACCTCGTCCCGCTCGGGATCGCGGCCCAGCTTCGCCTTGAGCTCCTCCTTGCGCCGCTTCATAAGAGAGATCAGGTCCGAGAGCTTCTGGGGGATGTTGTAGATGCGGGAGCCGTGGGACAGGGCGTGGACGACGGACTGGCGGATCCACCACACGGCGTAGGAGATGAAGCGGACGCCGCGGCCGGGGTCGAAGCGGCGGGCCGCTTCGATCAGCCCGACGTTGCCCTCGTTGATGAGGTCGAGGAATCCGATGCCCATCCCGCGGTACTTCTTGACGAAGGCGACGACGAAGCGGAGGTTGGACTCGACCAGGCGCGTCAGGGCGTCCCTGTCGCCCTGCTGAATCCTCTCGCCCAGGGCTTTCTCCTCCTCCTCGCTGAACAGCGGAAACTTGGCGATCCGCTCCAGGTAGTTTTGGAGGTTCTTGGAGTCGAGCGAATCTTGATAGTCCACGGAGATCCTCGGCGGCGCCGGGTCAGGATCGCCCGGTCCGGTCCGGCCCCGATTTGACCAGGGGCGAGGCCGAAACCTTGACCAGGCTCCGGCGGCGGATCTCGAACTCGTCCTCCTTTCCGGCGAAGAACTCGGTCCGGATGAATTCCAGGAACTCGGCCACCTGGGCCTCCATCTGCCTCATCCTCTCCCTCATGTTGAGGACGACCTCGACGCCGGCCAGGTTGACGCCCAGGTCGCGGATGAGGTTGAGGATGACCGCGAGCTGCCGGATGTCCTCCTCCGTATAGAGGCGTGTATTGCCTTCGCTGCGCGAGGGGCGGAGCAAGCCTTCCCGCTCGTAGAGACGCAGGGTCTGGGGGTGTATGTTGAACTTCCGGGCGACGCTCGAGATATGATAATAAGCCGGTCCGGACGATGTCGCTCGGCTCCGGCTTCGGGTTGATTGGCGCTTCGTCATCGTCCTCGCCTCCTTAGAGTCCCTCGCGCGGGTTGGGCCCGCCGACCTTCTCGAGCTCCTTCATCAGCTCCCGGACGCGCTGGTCGGCGAAGGGCGGGGGGACGATCGCGACCTCGACGACCTGATCGCCCGATATCTTCCGCCCCGGGACGGGAGCGCCCTTGTCCTTGATCCGGAAGCGCTGGCCCGAGCGCGTCCCGGGCGGGATGCGGATGGTCGTCGAACCGAAGAGCGTCGGGACTGCGATCCGACCGCCCAGGGTGGCTTCGGGAACCGTGATCGGGACTTTGAGGAGGATGGTCGCGCCTTCGCGCCGGAAGCGGGCATGGGGGATGACTTCGATCAGGATATAGAGGTCCCCGGACGGCCCGCCCAGCCGGTCCTCGTGACCTTTGCCCGGCACCCGGACCTTCGAGCCGGTATCGATGCCGGCCGGGATCCGGACCCGGATGAGCTCGTCTTTCTCGGCAAGGCCCCGCCCCCGGCAAACCGGGCAGGGATCGCCGGCCGTTTCGCCGCTGCCGGCGCACTCGGGGCATCCGGCCGAGAATTTCATGGCGCCGCGCTGGAAAACGGTTCGGCCGGTTCCGCCGCAGGCGGCGCAAGCGCGCCGGGCGCCCCGCGACACGACGCCGCGGCCCTGACAGGACGGACAGCGCGTCAGGCGCCCGACCCGAATCCGGGTCTGGATGCCGCGAACGGCGTCCTCGAACCCGATCTTTATCGTGTAATGAAGGTCCTCGCCCCGCCCCGGCCGCGGCGCGCGGGGACGGGCGCTCGAGCGTCCGAACAGGTCCTCGAAAAAATTCTGGAAGGAGGATGTCCCGAACGCCGAGAAGTCGAAGCCGTCGAATCCCGAGCCGCGCGGCGCTTCCGCGCCGGCCGGCGGACGGTCGCCGACCGCGCCGAACCGGTCGTACTGCGCCCTTTTCTTGGCGTCGCTCAGGACGGCGTAGGCCTCCTGGATCTCCTTAAAGCGGGCCTCCGCGCCCTTATCGCCCGGGTTGAGGTCGGGATGGTATTTTCGGGCGAGCTTGCGGTAGGCTTTCTTGATCTCGGCGACGGAGGCCGTCCGCTCCAC
>JAFGBC010000208.1 GCA_016933355.1 Candidatus Aminicenantota bacterium | reverse complement strand
CGGACCAGGACGTCGCCTCGTGGGTCGGTCCCGAAACCCGGGTCGTCGATGCGGCGGGACGCCTGGTCATCCCCGGCCTCATCGACGCCCACACCCACTTCAGCTCGGGCGGCCGGTCTCTGATCTCGCTCAGCTTCCGCGGCGTCCGTTCGATCGCGAAGGTCCAGGAGATGATCGCGGCCAAGATCCGTGAGTTGCCGCCCGGAACGGCCGTCTTCGGCGCCGAGTACGACCACTCCCTGTTCCCCGGCGGGGCGTGGCCGTCCAAAACCGACCTCGACGCCGTCTCGCCGGACAACCCGGTCGTCATCGAGCGCGTCGACGGCCACTCGGTCTGGGTCAACAGCCTGGCCCTGGCCCGGTCCGGCATCACCAAGGACACCGCCAACCCCTTCGGCGGCGAAATCCTCAAGGACTCCAAGACCGGCGAGCCGACCGGCATCCTGGCCGAGGCGGCGACCTCCCTCCTCAAGGTCAAGCGGCCCGTCGTCAAGTCGACGCCCGAGGAGGACATCCTGCGGGCGCTCGATCACGCGGCCAAGCTGGGACTGACCGGCGTCCACACCTCGGCCTCCTACGCGGAGCTCGGCCTTTTCCGCAAACTCAGGGACGAAGGCAAGCTCACGCTCCGCGTCTACGCCTGGCTTCCCGTCGAGGGGATGGAGAGCTACATCGCGCGCGGGATGCGTCCGGGCCAGGGCGACGACCTCCTCCGGACCGGCTTCCTCAAGCTGTTCATCGACGGGACGCTGGGGTCGGGGACGGCTCTCCTGTTCGCGCCCTTCACCGACGAGCCCGGCAAGACCGGCCTGCCCCAGTACCCCGAGGAAAAATTCGCCGCCCTCATCGCCAAGGCCCATGAGCACGGGTTCCAGACGGGGACCCATGCCATCGGCGACAAGGGCGTCAACTGGGTCCTGAACGCCGTCGAAAAAGCCCGTCTGATGCACGGCGACAAGGACGTCCGCCACCGGATCGAGCACGCCCAGATCGTCGTGCCCTCGGACGTCGCGCGCTTCAAAGCGCTCGGCGTCATCGCCTCGATGCAGCCGACCCACTGCACGACCGACATGCGCTTCTGCGAGCGGAGAATCGGCCTGGAGCGGTCGCGGAACGCCTACGCCTGGCGCACGCTTCTCGACGCCGGCGCCAAGATCGCCTTCGGCTCGGACTGGCCGGTCGAGCCGCTCGACCCGCTGCGGGGCCTCTACTCGGCCGTGACCCGCAAGAGCATCGAGTTCGACGTCCCCGAAGGCGGCTGGTTCCCGGAGCAGATGCTGACCATGGCCGAGGCGGTCACGCTGTTCACGAAGGCCGCCGCCTACGCCTCCTTCGAGGAGGATCTCAAGGGTTCGCTCGAGCCGGGCAAGCTCGCCGACTTCATCCTTCTCAGCCGGGATCTGTTCACGGTCGAGCCCAAGGAAATCCTGACGACCAAGGTCCTGATGACCGTCCTGGGCGGCCGGGTCGTCCACGAGACGAAATGACGCGGTTGCGGGTCGAGGTCCGCCCCCGCAGCCGCCAGATCCGCCTCGAGGGGCTCCGAGGCCGGGCGACCTTCGACGTCGTGCTGGACGGCCCGCCCGAACTCCTCGTCTGCTTCGACGTCTACGCCTTCCAGCCCCAGGTCCATCCCGAAAACCATCTCGGCTGGTGGCGCTACGACCTCGGCCCCGGCCGGCACGTCGTCGAGGTCGACCTCGATTTCAACCGCATCGGGGACGAATCGTTCATCGCCCGGCTCGGGGGAAGGACCGTCGCCCCCGAGAATCGCTGGACCAACCCCGACTACCGGCTCGACCCGCTTCAGGACTGCCGGCTCGCCGTCTGGGCCGGCGACGAGCTTCTCTACCTGAAGCGGGTCCTGATCAAGATCGACGACCGGCGCGTCCTTCAGGACTTTTACGAGCGCCACTTCCGGAGCGAGGGCTACCGGCCGCCGCAGCCCTTTCTCGACCTCCTGCATAAGTTCAAACTGGGCAAGCTCGAACGCTGGTTTCGACGCTATTTCAGGGGCCGCGTCCTGGACGTGGGCTGCGGCCTGTCCCTGTTCAGCGAGATCCGTCCGGACTGGCCGTTCCGGATCGTCGCCGGCGACCTCGTCTACGGCCGCATGAAGCAACGCAAGACGGAGGTCCCCGGAATCGACTGGACGGTCTTCGACGCCGGGCGCCTCCCCTTCCGCGGGGAGAGTTTCGACGGCCTGTTCGCCGGGGAGATCCTCGAGCACCTGCCCGAACCCGAGCGGGCTCTCGCCGAGTGGAACCGCGTCCTGAAGCCCGGCGGGATTCTGATCGTGACGACGCCGAACCGGGGCCGGCGCGTCAACCGCATCAACGACGAGGACTGGCCCTTCAGCCCCGACCATCTCCGCGAGCTCTCGTTCGAGGAGCTGAACGGGGAGCTGCTGCCGAGCGCCGGGTTCAAGCCCGTCCGCAGGAAAGGGATCCACCTCGAGCTGTGGACCAAGTCCAACGGCTGGTGGAGGGAGGACCATCTCCAGCGGGCGGGAAACACGACGGCCCACGGCCGGCGGATGAAGCTCTTCTATCGCCTGGGATACCTGTTTCCGCGACGCGCCCTCATCTTGATGACCGTCGCCCGGAAAGCCCGCTGAGGCCGGCCGCTCCGGCCCTCACTCGATATCGTTTTTCTCGAAGAACTCTTCGATCGCGGCCGCCAGCTTGTCGGCTCGGGCGAGCGCGGCGTCCTCCGTGAGCGAACCGTAGAAGCGGTCGAAGTCGGCCTTGACCGCCTTGAGCCTGCGGACGGCCGCATCGGGATCGGCGATGGCGGATTCGCCGGGCATGGCCAGCGAGCGGACCGACGCGAGGAATCTGTTGCGAGCGGTTTCGAAGCGTTCCTCGTAGGCCTGAACCTGGCGCTCCTCATCCGAGACGGGGCGGGACAGCCGCGTGTAGACGAGAAATCCGACCACGATCAGCGCCAAAGCCACGTACTCTTTTTTCATGACGATTCTCTCAGCGGAGGAATTCAAGGCCCGGATTCGGATCCGCTCAACCTAAAAGTATTTCCTCTCACAGAGGATGTCAAGCCCCTTCCTCCAGGCATAAGCCGGGGACGTCGGGCTAGTCCCGTTCGCCTTTTGAACGGGGCAAGCCCCTTCCTCCAGGCAT
>JAFGBC010000207.1 GCA_016933355.1 Candidatus Aminicenantota bacterium | reverse complement strand
GTTTCCGTTTTTTTCCGTTCATGTCCTTATTATAGAGAAAACGAGGGCGGGGGACACCTATTTTCGCGGCGGACGGCCGGAGCGGTTGTCTGCCGGACGGATTTCGTGTATCTTGAAATCCCGATGAGCCTATCAAGGACGATGTCTCTCTTCCGGCGCCGCTCGGTCCCGGCCCTGGCCGCGCTCGCCCTGGCGGCGTTTCCGGCGGCGGCCGGGCCGTTCAAGGACGACTTGACCGTCTCCAACTACGAAAGACGGGTCAGCGACCTCAGCGCCCAGGGGCTGACGCTCCTCTTCCAGATCCGGATCGGGAACGCCTCGGCCCGGCCCTGCGCCCTGACCCGCTACGAGTACCGGGTCCTCATCAACCAGGCGGAATACCTCCGGCTCGACGTGCCGCTCGACACGCCGCTCCGGGTGGCCGCCTCCGGAGAGACGCTGCTTTCGCTCCCGCTCAAGATCACCTACCGGCTCCTGTTCCAGGCCATTCCGGCCCTGGCGGACGCGGACAAGGCCAACTGCTTCCTGATGGGGACGTTCATCTTCGCCGACGAGCGCCGCCGCGAGGAAAAGATCCCGTTCACCTTCGGCGGCGAATTCCCGATTTTCCGCGACCCGGGCGTCGCCCTGCTCCCCCTGCGCCTCAAGGACTTGACGGTGGGCGGGGCCGACGCCGTCTTCCGGGTTAAGCTGACGAACCCGAACGTTTACGAGCTCTTCGTCGACGCCGTCCGCTTCAGCGCGGCGTTCGGCGAACGCGAGGTCGCGAGCGGCGAGATCCCGGGCGACAAGAATGTCGACCCGCGCGGGGAGAAGGTCTTCGATCTCCCCACCCTGATCAGTTTCTTCGAGGTCGGACAGGAGGTCTATGGGCTGCTCCAGGCGGGAGCCGTAAATTGCCGTTTCCGGGGGGAGATCGATATCACGACGGTCTGGGGGCGGATCAAGGTCCCCTTCGACGTCCGGCAGAACCTCCCCGTGTCCAAGCCCTCCTGAGCCCGGCCGTCCCGGAGAGGAGGCCGTCATGGATGTTTTGGACGCCATCCGCGCCCGCCGCAGCGTCCGCCGCTACAAGCCGACGCCCATCCCCGAGGAGGCGCTGGCCAGAATCCTGGACGCCGTCCGGCTGGCGCCCTCGGCCAAGAACCTCCAGCCCTGGAGGTTCATCCTCGTCCGCGACCCCGCGCTCAGGGCCCGGGTCGCGGTCGCCTGCGTCAACCAGACGTTCATGGCCGAAGCGCCCGTCATCATCGCGGCCTGCGGCCTTCCCGAGCAGGCCTACGGGCGGATGGGGCGCTGCATGAATTCCTGGCCGGTCGACGTCACGATCGCCTTCGAGCATCTCGTCCTCCAAGCCCAGGTGGAAGGGCTGGGGACATGCTGGATCGGCGCCTTTTACGAGGAGGAGGTCAAGGCCCTCCTCGGCGTTCCCGCCGAGGCCAGGGTGCTGGCCCTGACGCCCCTCGGCTATCCGGCCGAGAGTCCGGCCGCCCGGCCCCGCAAGCCGCTCGCCGAGATCGTCTCCAAAGACAGGTTTTGAGACCCCAAAAAAAAGGCCCCTGTCCGTCCGGGACAGGGGCCGGGAGAGAGAGAGGCTTCCGCAGTTTCGGTTAGAACCAGTAGTTGATCCCGACCGTGACCTGGAAGCCGTTCAGGTCGAACGCTTCGAACCCCTTGAACGCCTCGGTGAACGTGCCTTTGCTGACGAGGTGCTGCTTGAATTCGGCCTCGAGGGTCAGCCGGTTCGCGATCGGAACCTGGAGGCCGCCGAACAGGTGGCCGCCGAAGCTGAACCGGGTTCTCTCCTCGGCCTGGGTCGCCTTGATCGGATAGACGCTGACGTCGCCGAGATCCTCGTCCTCGTAGACGTATTCGTCGCTGAAATCGACCATTTCGCCGCGGAGCCGGACACCCCAGATGTAGACCCCGACGCCGCCGCCCGCATAGGGGATGACTTTCGACCGGCGGCCCAGGGGAAGGACCTTGACCGAAACCTGGATCGGCGTCAGACTGAAGCTGAACGAATGGGCGATGCTGAAGTCTCCTGTATAGTACTCCGCCGGGAACGCGAAGTCGCCCTCGTCGAACTCGTAGCCCACCCAGTCCGTGTAGTAACCGGCCTTGATCCGGCTGTACGTATCCAGCCCGAAGACGAGGCTCAGCTCGCCGGACAGGAAATATTCGTAGGAGAACCCCAGGATCGAGTGGTTGAAATCGGACTTGGCGAAGCTCATGTTGTCGAACTCGATCGTCCACAGGCTGTCGCTGAAATCGATTCCGTTCTGGGCCCGCGGGAAGAAATATCCCGCCCTCAGGCTGAAGGCGTTCGCCAGGGCCAGGCTCGGAGCGAGGATCAGGACGGCGGCCAGGATGGTGATTAGCTTTTTCATTTCGGTCCTCCTTGGAACTCTCATTATATTCCTGTGCAATTTGCGTGCCAAATAGTATCGGATGCCCCTCCGGGGGCCGCGCCCGACCCTGTCCGGGGATAAGGTCATTTGTCCCCCTTTTCGGCCCGGAGCGGGGACGGGGGTTGACTTTTTCGCGGGTCCTTTCTAAGATGCCCCTAGACGAGCGCCCTTTTCCGAGGCCGCCGAGAACCATGCAACGCAACAAGCAGACATCCATCGTCAAAATCGACCCCGACCGGGTCGATAAAGACAAGGTCGAAAAGATCGCCGACATCCTCGGAAAGGGCGGGATCATGGCCTTCCCGACCGAGACGTTCTACGGGCTGGGCGCCCACGCCCTGATCAGGGATGCCGTCGAGTCCGTTTACAGGATCAAGAACCGCGACCCCGGCAAGCCCGTTTCGGTCATCGTCTCCGATCTGGCTATGTTCGAGCGGATCGTCCAGCCGCCGCCGCCCGTCTTCAAGACGATCGCGGCCCGCTTCTGGCCCGGACCCCTGACGGTCATCCTGCGGGCCGTCCCCGGCATCCCCGAAGACATCCTCGGCCCGGACCGGACGATCGGCATCCGCTATCCCCGGGTCGATTGGTTGCGGGCCTTGGTCAAGATGCTGGGGGCGCCGATCACGGCCACGAGCGCCAACGTTTCGGGCGAGAAGGAGCTCTACGACCCGCGCGACGTCAAGCGCGCCTTCGCGGGCCTGGTCGACCTGATCGTCGACGGGGGCCGGACGCCCGGCCTGCTGGCGACGACCGTCCTCGATCTGAGCGGCGACACGCCTCGCATCGTGCGCGACGGCCAGATCGCCCGCACCGTCCTCGAAGAATTCCTGGAATAATTCCGCCGGCCGGCGGACGGCTTTCCCGGCTTTCTCAAGCTTCGAGCGAGGGTCCTGTTTCGGCCGGCCTTCTTTTTTCGTCGATCGCAAAGCCGCGGCCTCGTCCGTTGTCTATAAACATGAGGGCCGGGGGCCGGCCGACGGCCGGGCCGGCGAAATTTTCGGACGAGGAGGAACGTCGTGAAAAGAGGCTGGAAAACCGCTCTCCGTTTGGGCTTGGTCCTTCTCCTGGCCGCGCCCGGCGCGGTCCTCGGCATGAAGATGACAAGGAACGTCCCCTACGCCCGCGTCCCGGGCGTCCCGCTCAATCTGACCAGCCTGGACATCTACGCGCCCGACGACGCCGGTCCGGCCAAGAGATGCCCAGTCATGATCTACATCCACGGCGGGGCTTGGGCGAGGGGCGACAAGAGCAAGGTCGGCTACAAGCCGGCCGCCTTCACGGCGAGGGGATACGTCTTCGTCTCGGCCAACTATAGGTTGACGACGGCGACGATCAAGTTCCCCGTCCACGCCTATGATGTGGCCAGGGCCGTCGGCTGGGTCCGGCGCAACGGGGTGCGCTACGGGGCGAATCCGGAGCGGCTTTTCCTGATGGGCCATTCGGCCGGCTGTCACCTCGTCGCCGTCGTCTCCGACGATCCCGTCTACCTCAAGGCCCAAGGCCTCGGCTTGAGGGTCGTCAAGGGCGTCATCGACCTCGACACCGCGGTTTACGACCTGCCTCGTCTGGCCGCGCGGAACGGGGGGACGCTCCCCAGCCCCTACCTCGAGACGTTCGGGAGCGACCCGGCCGACTGGGTTCGGGCCTCGCCCATCAGCCATGTCCGGGGCGGCCGCGGCATCGCGCCGCAGCTCGTCGTCTACAGCGGTAGCCCCGTCAACGCGCTGATCGGCGTCGGATTCCGAAAGGAGCAGGCCGACGCCTATGCGCGCGCGCTGCGACGCGCCGGCGTCAAGAACCGGATCCTGCCCGCTCCGCGCAAGACCCACGCCGAGGTCAACCGCGAGTTCGGAAAGCCGGGCGACCCGGTCAGCGCGGCCTGCTTCGCCTTCCTGGCCGGGATCCTCCGGGACCTGGAGCGCCCTACTTGACCTTGATGCCGGGGGCCCTCTCTCCCGCCCGGCCTTGACGCCATCCAGCCTTGCCTTCTCGTTCGGGGTCGGCCGAGGATTCGACTGAGAAGTTCGGCCCCCTTGGGACGTCCCTTATGACGAAAGGAAACGCACATGAGTCCGGTCTCCCCTTTTTTCGATCCTCCCTTGCCCTTTCCGATCAAGCTCGTCTCCTCCGCGATGGGGCCGGTCCAGATCTACGAGATCCCGGACGACCAGAAGGAAGCGATCCTCAAGCAGCTCTATATCTTCAGCCCGGTCCCTTCTCTCGACGACGTCATGGAGGATATCCACGCCGAAAAGCGGTTTCGGGTTCGCGAGTTCCTGGTCGCCCGGGAAGGGGAGATGAACGTTCTCGCCAGCCCGTACTCTCTCGAAGCCGGGGGGACCGTCATCGACTGGATGCCGGTCCGGAGGGCCCGGAAACGAGCTTCGAAGGTCGCGTCATCCTCGAAGCCCGATGCCTTGGGATGAGAACCTGACCCGAAGCTCTTCGAATTCGCCTGTTCTCGAACAGGCCGTGGAATTCAGGCGCCTGTCGGATCGGGCTAGATCGGCCAAGCTTCTCGGAGGACGTCCTCGCGGATTCCGGCGGCCGCTTTCTGAAGCTCGACGATGATCTCGATCTTCTTCTCGAACGGCAGCTTGTCAAGCTTCTCTATATCTTCGAATAGCGCCTTTTCAAATCCTTCGCTGAGGCGCATCTCTTTCTGATCTGTTCCTTGCAGGCTGTGTTTATTCTATAGGGATTTCATTTTCGGCCGAACCGCTATGAGGCCGCGGTGTCGCTTCGGTCGACCTATCCCACCGCATTGAGGGAGTATTGACCCGCCCCCATTTATTGCGCCACTTTAAAGTTAGTAATCCATAATTGATGATTGATGACGCCGGGAATCAGGGGTTCCCCGGTCACGGCTTCGAAATACGGTTTCAAGGCCCTCGGCGCCGCAGGG
>JAFGBC010000206.1 GCA_016933355.1 Candidatus Aminicenantota bacterium | reverse complement strand
CTCACGATGTTGGCGATCCCCATGGCCAGGTAGGACGCCGTCGCTGCGACGACTTCGAGGGCCAGGGAATCTCCGGCCCGGGCCGCCGCCGCGACCGTTTCGGCCGTCACGGCATCCGGGCGGCCTCCGGCCAGCTCCCGCATCGAGGACGGTCGGCCCTCGTCAAGCAGGCGGCGGGCGCGCCGGGCCACGGCGCTCCCCGAGGCTTCGGCTTCGAAGCAGCCCGTCTCGGCGTACTCCGGCTTGAAGTCCGGGTCGAGCGCGAACCAGCCGACCGCGCCCGAGATGTCGCCCGCGCCGCGGAGGACGCGTCCGTCGGCGAGAATCCCGGCGCCGATCCCCGTCCCGACGGCCAGGAAGACGACGTCCTTAGCGCCGCGGGCCGCGCCGCACCAGGCCTCTCCCGATACGTAAGCGGCCCGGTCGCTCTCGATCAGGACAGGAAAGGACCGTTCGCCGCCCAGCCGGTCGCGGAGGGGATAGTGGTCCCAGCCGGGAATGTTGGGCGCCCAGACGAGGCCCGTCTTCTTATAGACGATGCCCGGAACGCAGACGGCCGCGGCCAGGATGCGCCCGCCCTCGGCCCGGGCGGCCTCCTCGAGCTCGGCGATCGTCCGAACAACTTGGCCGGCGGCCCGGCCGGGCCCCTGGCGGTCGAGGGCGGCCTTGTCACGACAGAACATCGTCCCGTCGACGGTGAACAGGGCGGACGAAACCTTGGTCCCGCCGCAGTCGACCGCGGCCGCAAAGGTCGGAGCCCCGCTCGCAGCCAATTGGATCCTTCCCCTTCCCCTTTCAGGATTTGGACTCGAGGACGACAATCCAGGCCTCGCGCGGCCCGAGGGTCTTCTCGAGGATGGCCTTGCCCCCGCTCAACCGAACGACTGCGGCCGCGCCCGTCTCGAGGTCTCGGGCAGCCGTCGTTTTTCCGAGCGCCGGGAGCGCAAAGGAGGACCGCGCCGCGGTTTCGCCCCGGTTAAAGCCGAACAGAAGCCTGTAGCCGGGACCCACGAGGACCCGGCTTTCGATGAGCGCTCCGGGATCGGGCGAGCTCACCTCAACCGCGCGCCCCGCTCCGACCCAGTCCGCGAGCCCGGCGAAGAACCGTCCGTTGGCCGGGTTCTGGAAATGATGGTAGGCGGAGCCGAGGAAAGAGCCGACGATGACCGCCCGGCCCTTCCCGAAAGGCGCGGCGACGATGGCCGGGCGCCCGTCCCCAAATGCGGCCAGGACGCGGCTCTTCGCTCCGAAGACGTCGAAGCCCTCCTCGAAGAAAAGGCCGTCGAGCCTGTCTCCCGGCTTGAGCAGGGGAATGGCCTCGTCGGCGGCCTTGATTTCGATGGCCCCCGTCTTGGGGAGCGGCGTCAGCTCGACCTCGCGGCAGCCGAGGACTTCGTGGAGCCCCCCGCCGGGAATGACGGGGCTGGAAAACCCTTTCTCATCGACCCAGCCGCAGCGCGCTTCGGTCACGAGCGTTCCGCCGGCGCGAACGTAATCGACCAGGGCCTCGACGTGCGGCAGGGACATCATGACCGGGTAGGGCGCGATGAGGAGCTTGTAGCCGGCCGCCCGGGGGGTCCCCAGGTCGCGGACGTGGAGGAAGTCGACCGGGATGTTCCGCTCGAAGTAGGCCCGGTGGACGCCCTGGAGGGACTCGCTCAGGCTGTTAACGCCCACGGTCTGGCCCTCGCCGGTATAGGCCTGCTGGCCTCCGATCATGTGGGCCAGAGGATTATAAAGGATGGCGATGTCGGCCCCCGCCGGCTGAGCCTTGAGGAAGAGGTCCATGTTGTCCGTGATGACCTTGGCGATCCGCCCGCCGGCCTCGGCCCGCTCGGTGACCTTGCCGTCGAGCTCGACCAGGCCGTAGCCGCCGGCTTCGTAGCCCGTGCTCATCGGAAAATAGGCGTAGATGTTGACGGCCCGGGCGCCGTAGGCGACCGTGCTCCACATCCAGTCGCGCGTGTCCGCGGCCACGACCGGTTGGCTCATCTTCATCCCGAAGACGCCGTAGCCGGCCTGGAGCTCGCCGATGTAGAAGCCGCCGTTCGCGATCCCCATCGACCGGACGAAGTCGAGCCCCGACGACCGGTAGGTGGGCGACCAGGGCCTGATCGTCCAGGCGTGCTTGGGGTAGATCGAAGCGCCGTAGAAATCGACGCTGTCCGCCATCTTCCGGTCGTCGGGCGTGCCCGACCAGTCGGGCCGGGTGAAGATGCCCGGGGCCGCCGAGTGGCTGGTCACGACCGCGTCGGGCAGGACGGACTTGACGGCGCGGGCCTTGAGGGCCAGGTCCTCGGCCAGCTTGTCCGCGATGAACGCCTTCCAGTCGATGTAGTCGGTGAAAGTCAGGATCGTCCCGAAGCGGGGCGGCTCGACCTCGTCCCAGGCACGGAGCGTCCGGTACCAGGCTGTGTTGAGGGCTTCGATCGTGCCGTATTTCGCCTTGAGCCAGTCGCGGAAGCGGGCCTGGGTCGACGGGCAGTAGCAGAACTGAACGCTCTTCAGGTCGCCGACGTAGTAGACCTCGGCCCAGTTGATGATGTGGGGCTCGCTCCACAAATCCCAACCGTAGAAGGCGGGCTTGCCCTTGACGGCCCGCGCGGCGGCCTGGAAAAAGCCCAGGATCTTGCCGCGGACGCCGGGGTGGTCGAAGCAGAAGCCGGGCGAAGCCTGGGATTCGACCGTGACGCCGTTAGAGGAGACGAACTTGGAGTCGGGATAGCGGGCCCCGACCCAGTCCGGCGCCGAGTCGATGTAGACCTGGATGATGACCCGGAGCCCGGCCTCGCCGGCCAGGTCGGCCAGGAGCTCGAGGGCGCTGAAGTCGTAGGCGCCTTCCGTCTTCTCGCAGGCCGTCCACTCGACCCAGGTCCGGACCGTGTTGAAGCCCAGGCGCTTGATCTGCGCGATGTCCTTCCGCCAGGCGTCGCGCGAGGCGGGCGTCACCGTCTCGAGCATGGGCGCCCGGGCCTTCCCTCCGGCGTACCAGACAGAAACCGGGAAGAACCCCCGCGTCGGGTCGGGACGGCCGCCCTGAGGCACGGCCGAAGCGGCGCTCAGTACGAGTCCGAGGACAAGGATGACGAAAACGAAGAGGCGGGCGCGGCGAATCATGAAGGCACTCCTTGGACTTCGATCGCGGCTCGACCGAACTATACGCCATTCATGCACCGTTTTCAATTCGTCCGGCGCGCCGCCGCCGCAATGAAATCCTTGACAGGACAACCCGCCTTGAATAAAGTTGGCT
>JAFGBC010000205.1 GCA_016933355.1 Candidatus Aminicenantota bacterium | reverse complement strand
TCCGCTACTTCTCCTTCCGGGAGGTCGAAGCCGCCTGGCAGGTCATCACCGGCGAAGGCGTCTCCGAAACGCCCGAGGAGCTCGCGCGCCTCATGAGCCTCGGCCCAATCAAGCTCGACCCGTCCCTGTTCCGGTTCGGCGTCGGCCTACGCTTCCTGTTCTGAAAGGAGACCGCCATGACGGTGTCTTCAACCCCGGCCTCTTTGCGCCCGGTCGCCGCCATACTTTCCTCGGCCTTCGTCCTCGCGTCGTTCGCCTGCTCCGAGCGGTCCGCGCCCCCGGCGCCTGAGGCGACGCCCGTTCCCCTGATCGCCGAGGACGCGGTCCGACTCTCGAACGACCCGGCCAAGACCGAGATCTTCAGGGACGCCGGCCTCGGGCTGTTCATTCATTGGGGGCCGAACGCCCAGCTGGGCACAGAGATCTCCTGGCCGCTGTTCAACGCCTCGGAAGAGTTCATCCGGAAATACTACGCTCTAGCCGAGACCTTCAACCCGGCCGCGTTCGATCCCGCCGTTTGGGCCCGGCTGGCCAGGCTGGCCGGGATGGAATACGTCGTCTTCACCGCCAAGCACCACGACGGCTTCTGCATGTTCGATACGGCGCTGAGCGATTTCAAGATCACCCGGACGCCCTACGGCCGCGACATCGCCTCGGCGGTCGCCGGCGCCTTCCGCCAAGAAGGCCTGCTCGTCGGCTTCTACTATTCGCCGGGCGATTTCCGCTATCAGTGGGAGACCGGCCGCCGGACCGGCCACATCTACGAGCCCGACTTCGACAGCGACGCCCCCTTCGGGCCGGCCGCCAAGAGCTTCCTGGACTACGAGCGCGGCCAGATCGAGGAGCTCCTGACCCGTTACGGCGACGTCTTCATGCTCTGGTTCGACGGAAAATGCGAGCCCCTCAAGAAACACGCCTGGCGGGTCCGGCAGGACGTCTTCATCGCCCGCGGCGAGATCCCGACGCCCGAGCAGGAGATTCCGGACCGGGCCGCCGATCACGCTTGGGAGAGCTGTCTGACCACGAGCTACCAGTGGTCGTTCCTCCCCGACGCCGAAGTCCGCTCCTCGGCCGAGATCATCGACAACCTCATCCGGATCCGGGCCCGCGGCGGGAACATGCTCTTGAACGTCGGGCCGCGGCCCGACGGGCGGATCGCCCCGGCCGACGAGGACCGGCTTCGCGACCTGAGCCTATGGATGGCGCTCTACGGCGATGCCGTGCGCGGCGTGCGCCCCTGGGTCGTCACGAACGAGGGCGACGTCTGGTTCACGCGCCGCCCTTCAGACGAAGCGGTCTACGCCTTGGCCGGGCTGGCGGGGAACGCCCGAAGCGTCCTCCTCCGATCCGTCGCGGCCACCCCCGACACGAAGGTGACGCTCCTCGGACAGGACGGCGGCCTGTCCTGGGAGCAGACCGCCGACGGGCTCAAGATCGACATCGTGCGGAAGCAGACGATCCGCCTGCTCAAGGCGCCCCTTCGGCCCGGCGAAGCAGCCGGCGGCCGGGACAAGCAGAGCTTGACCTGGGGCCCTGATTGGCCCGTGGCCGTCCTCATCGAGAAGGCCCGTCCCGCCGCGAAAGGACCCGCCTCCGCCTCTTTAGAAGCTCGTGTTGAAGACGGGGAGGACCTTCAGCCCCCGCGGATTGTTCCGAACGATATTGACGACGCCGACCTGGATCCCTTTAACGCTCCAGGCGTAGTTGACGATCCCGATGCTCAGCCCGGTCTGGGCTCCCTTGACGTAGTTGAATGAGCTCACGACGAGGCCGTTCAGGCTTCCGCCGTCGTCGATCCTCGTGAAGGCGCCCGCGACCAGAATCCCTCGGACATCCTTGCCGCCCGCAGCGATGCCGCCGATCGCCAGCCCCCGGATCTCCGGCGCGCCCACGCCGATCCCGCCGATGCCGACGCCGGTCAGGCGTTCGCCGGCTCCGACACCGATGCCGCCGACGCTGATCCCCGCGAGAACATGGCCCGCTCCGACCCCGATTCCGCCCAGGTTGATGCCCGTCATGTTCTCCCCGGCGCCGACGCCCAGGCCGCCGATATTGATGCCCGTCATCGAGCCGCCCGCGCCGGCGCCCAAGCCTCCGATCGTGATGCCCTTGATATCCCCGCCGGCGCCGACGCCCAGGCCGCCCAGGTTAACGCCGTCGACGTTGCCTCCGGCGCCGGCCCCCAAGCCGCCCGCGTTCAGCCCGACGATGTCTCCGCCCGCGCCGGCGCCGAGCAACCCCAGGCTCACGCCCTTGAGGTCTTTGTCGGCCGAAGCGCCCAGGATCCCGAGCTGAACGCCGGTCACGGTCCCGCCGCCGGGGATTAGGCCGAGCGACAGGCCCTGGACGACGGAATCCTCGTTGTCCTTGCGGGGATGCCAGAGCGTCAGGTTGACGCCCCTGACGCGCACGACGGCGCTGTCCCGGAAATTGAAGCGGAGGCCGTCGAAGGTCTTGGAATTCCCGAAGCTGACGCCCCAGGTCTTGGCGGGAATATTCAGGCTTTCGGCGGCGACGACCGAAAGCGGGGCCGCGGCGAACAGCAATGCGACAAAGATCGGAAGGCCGACAAAGCGACGGGCGCGGGAAAGAGGCTGAGTCATGACGAAACTCCTCGAGAAATGGATAGATCTCATCGTCTGCGGTCATAGATTATTACGAAAGCGCGGCCCGGAAGGTTCCCTCCGGAAAAATTAGCGCCCGCCTCCGCCCCCGGCGTCTGAGGCGAGACGCCCGGCCCCACGGCGAATCCGTCTCTCAGCCGAGCCGGCGGGCCTCCATGTAGAAGCGCTTCTCCCAGGCCTCGCCCATCGAGAAGGTCTTGCGGGGCAGGGCGCCGTCGAGGATGACCGTCCGGAACAGCTCCTCCTTGCGCATGGCCGGCAAATAAACGCCCAGGTTCCCCGGCTTGGCGCCGAGCTGGGCGATCGCGTCCTCGCCGTGAACATAGTCGATGGCGCGAGCCCCCTTGTCCTTGAGAAAGGCGTCCAGGAAGGCCTGGATCGTCCCGACCGGCAAATTCGACCCGGCCGCGTCGATCGTCAGGACGCCCGCCCCGGATTCGCGGATGATGCCGACCTTGTGAGGCCGCCCGGCCTGGCCGTCGACGGCCTCGCGCATCAGTATCGGGCTGCCGGCCGATGCGAACCCGGCCGCCCCGCCGAAGAACGCGGCGGCTTCGGCGAGAATGTCCCGGCCCGGCGCGAGGTCGAACAGGACCCGGTGAATAGGCTCGAAGATCAGGGCCGGATCGTGAAGGTTGACGATCTCGACCAGCGCCCAGCGCAGCGGAGAGCTCAGGACGGCATCCGCGCCCCCGGCCTTCTCTTTGGTTTTCTCCCAGATCGTCTTGGCCGTGGCCAGCGAGTGGTTCCCGTCCCCCATCGCGTAGAGGAGGACGGGCGTTCCGGCCGGAAGCCCGTAGCGGCGGGCGAAGGCGGCCGGGTCGGCCAGCCGCGATAGGGCCGCGACGACGGCCGCCTCCGGAGGGCCGGCCGGGACGCGATAGCCCGCCAGACGGCCGGAATCCATCATCAGGTCGAAGTCGTAGAGCGGCTCGAGGCCGGCTTTGGCTTTCTCCAGCGGACCGACGACGGCGTCTTCGGGGTCGTCGACGAGGACCATGATATGGGGGAGCTCGATCGGGGCTCCCTCGCGGATCCGGACCCGGGGCGGAATTCTTTCCATGATCGTGCCTTCCGTCGCCCGGATCGGGCTCGTCGCCGTCCTACGGAAATCGTAAGCCTCGAGGTCGAGGCCGGCGACGATCCCGCGCCGGGTCCGGCCGCAGGTCGTCCGTTCGACGTAGACGAGGCCTTCGGCCTCGCGGAGAATCCCCCCCTTCAAGTAGTCGGCCATCGCCGCGCGAATGCGCGCGATCCGCGTCTCCGGGTCGGGTTCCTCGAGGTAGACCTCGGGATAGATGAGGTTCAGGGTCGAGGGAGCGCGGCCGACGAAGGCGGCCGCCTTCTCCCAGTATTCGGGCTCGGAGGTGAATTGGTCGCAGGCGATGACCGCCCATTTGGCCGGGTCGATCTCCGGCTTGGGCAGCAGGATGTCGGCGGCGGCCAGGCCGATGGATTCGTAGATGCGCATCAGGCTGTCCTTTCTTCGCAGGACAAGGATTATACATGAAAGCGGGATCTTTCCGAATGCCGTGCTCGGGAAGGACCCGACCGGCGAGACTTCGGCGATCTCGATGATAAATTGAGAAGGTCAACTCGGAACGAGGGCGGCGGGTCAGGCCATGAAGAGGGTCGTCTGAGAGCCGGAGCGGGCACGGTCCCTGCCGGCATTCATACGGCAGGGCAGTCCCGCTAGTGAAACGGAAGCGGGACGGTCCCTGCGTAGCGGAGCGGCCGCAGGGGAGCGAAGGCTCGAAGCGAGCGAGATTTCCTCGCCGGGGAAATCGAGCGTGCCCTCGAATGGTCTGGTCCGTCGCCCTCTCTGGGAGTGGCGCTAAAGCCGTGCGCGGCGGAGGCGGAGGGAGTTCGAGACGACCGAGACCGAGCTCAGGGCCATGGCGGCCGAGGCGATCATCGGGTTGAGGAGGAGGCCGAAGAACGGATAGAGGACGCCGGCCGCCACCGGGATGCCGAGGGTGTTGTAGACGAACGCCCAGAATAGGTTCTGCCGGATCGTCCTCAGGGTGCGCCGGCTGAGCGCGACGGCGACGGCCACGCCCGTCAGGTCGCCGCGGATCAGCGTGATGTCGGACGCTTCCAGGGCGACGTCCGTCCCGGTGCCGACGGCGATGCCGACGTCGGCCTGGGCCAGCGCGGGCGCGTCGTTGATCCCGTCTCCGACCATGGCGACCGTCTTCCCGGAGGCCTGGAGGCGCTTGACCTCGGCGGCCTTGTCCCCCGGCAGGACCTCGGCCAGGACGACCTCGATCCCGGCCGCCCGGGCCACCGCCTCCGCCGTGCGGCGGTTGTCGCCGGTCATCAGCGCGACCTCGAGCCCCATCGCCTTGAGCTCCCGGACGGCCGGCGCGGCCGAGTCCTTGAGCGTGTCGGCGACGGCGATGCAGCCGGCCGGAACACCGTCGACCGCGACGAGGATGACGGTCTTTCCCTCGGTCTCAAGGGCGGCCGCCCGGCCCGCGCAGGCGTCGAAGTCGATGCCGCGCTCGGCCATCAGGCCGGCGCTTCCGAGAAGGAGGCTCCGGCCTTCGACCTCCGCCTCGAGGCCGCGGCCTTCGAGCGCGAGGAAACGGCCGGCCGGCGCCGGCTCGATCCCCCGCGCTCGGGCCGCGGCGACGACGGCCGCCCCGAGCGGATGCTCGGAGCTCTTCTCGGCGCCCGCCGTCCAGCGCAGCAGGTCGGCTTCGGCAACCGAGCCGGCCGTGACGATGTCGGTCACGGTCGGCTCGCCCCGGGTCAGCGTCCCCGTCTTGTCGAAGACGACCGTCGTCAGCTTGTGGGCCGTCTCCAGGCTTTCGCCGCCCTTGATGAGGATCCCGCGCTCGGCGCCGCGGCCCGTCCCGACCATGACCGCGGTCGGCGTCGCCAGGCCGAGCGCGCAGGGGCAAGCAATAATCAGGACGGCGACGAAGCTCAGGAGGGCCCGGTTCAGGGCCGGCGCCGGGCCGAACGCCATCCAGACGCCGAAGGTCAGGACGGCGATCGCCATCACGGCCGGCACGAAAAAAGAGGCGATGACGTCGGCCATCCGCTGGATGGGCGCCTTCGAGCCCTGGGCCTCCTGGACGAGACGGATGATGTGAGCCAAAACCGTATCCCGACCGATCTTGGTCGCCTCGAACACGAAGCTCCCGGTCTTGTTGATGGTCGCGCCGACGACGGCGTCGCCCGGCCCCTTGCCGACCGGCAGGCTCTCCCCGCTGATCATGGACTCATCGACGGCCGAGCGGCCCTCCCGCACGACCCCGTCGACCGGGATCCGCTCGCCGGGCCGGACCACGACGAGGTCCCCGACCGCGACGTCGGCCGCGGGGATGTCGAGCTCCACGCCGTTCCGACGAACCCGGGCGGTCTTCGGCCGGAGCCCGGCCAGCGCCCTGATCGCCTCCGACGTTCGCCCCTTGGCCCGCGCCTCGAGCCAGCGGCCGAACAGGATGAGGACGATGATGACCGCCGACGTGTCGAAGTAGACGTCGGGAGCGACGCCGGCCGCCGCGAAGAAGGACGGGGCCAAAGTCGCCGCCGCGCTGAAGAGATAAGCCGCCAGCGTCCCGACCGAGACGAGCGTGTTCATGTCGGCCGTCCCGTGCCGCAGCGCCCTCCAGGCGCCGCGATGGAACATCCCGCCGACGACGAACTCGACGGGCGTCGTCAGGGCCCAGAGAAGGTAGCCGTTGGCGAGAGCGGCCGGCACCCAGGGAAAGAGATGGCGCATGTTCCCGAAAAAGACGGGGACGGCCAGGACGGCGCCGGCGATCAGCTTGCGGGTCAGGGACCGGTACTCCTTTTCCCTGGCCAGCCGCTCGACATCCTCGGATTCGGCGGCGCCCCGCGTCTCGATCACCGCGTAGCCCGCCGCCTCGACGGCGGTCTTGAGGCCGGCCCGGTCGACCCGCGAGGGCAGGTATTCGACCCTGGCTTTCTGCGTGGCCAGGTTGACCGAAGCCTTCAGGACTCCGTCCCTGGCCAGGAGCGCTTTTTCGACCCTGGCGACACAGGAGGCGCATTCCATTCCCGAAATCGAGAGGTCGAGGACGGCCGTCGCCACGTCGTAGCCTTTGTCGCGGACGACGCCGACCAAATCGCCGGCTTTGACGAAACGGGGGTTGAAGAGCACGGAAGCCCGGTTCGTGGCCGCGTTGACGCTGGCCTTGTCGACGCCCTCGAGCTCGTTCAGTCCCTCCTCGATGTTGACGGCGCAGCTGGCGCAGTGCATGCCGACGATGGGAAGTTCGATCCGCTCGCTTCCGGAGGCGCTCTTCGCTTCTGCGGCGGCCGGCGTCCGATATTTTTTCGGATCCTTGTCGAACGCCGCCTTGCAGCCTAAGGAGCAGAAATAGTAGGTCCGTCCTTTATAAACCGAAGTCCCGGCGGCCCTCGTCTCGTCGACCTCCATGCCGCAGACCGGATCTCGAGACATAACAATCTCCTTCCTCTCTCAATAGAGCCGACGGAAACCTCTCCCCCAAATCGAACACACAGCTCTATCGGACCCCTTCGCGGACGAACACGGCCATAGGCTCGCAGAGCCCAGGCCCGGGGCTCAGGGGCGGCTCGCTCCTCGAATCCGTTCGATCAAAGCTCCGGCGGCCTCGTCGCAGCCCTTCTCCGCCGCCGGTCCGCCCTGGTTCGTGACGACAAGGACGGCGAAATCCCTGGCGGGCGCCATCCAGACCAGCGCGAAGTTCATGATGTTGCTGCCGGCGTGGACGAGGACCCGGCCGCCGCCCCATTCGCGGTCCGCGACCGCCCAGCCGAGGGCATAATCGCCGCCGAAGGGCGGGGTGTGAAGGAAACGGTACGTCTCCGGACGGAGCAGAGCCGGCCCCCCTCGCGCGCCGCGGAGCTGGTCCGCGATGAACTTGGCCCAGTCCGCCAGCTTGCAGTGCACCCGGCCGGCGGGTCCCATGACGGGCGGATTATCGATGGCCGGGCCGTTCCCGTTGACGGGCTTGCCGCCGGCGCCGTGCCCCCAGGGTTGATCGACCTCGCCGGGCGTCCCGACGCCGCCGAACCCCGCGCTGAGCATCCCGAGCGGGTTGAAGACCTCGGCCGACACCAGCTCCTCCCAAGACGAGCCCGTCACCCGCTCGACCATGGCGCCCGCCACGACGTAGCCGTAGTTGGAATAGAGGTAGGTCTCGCCCGGGCCGCCGACGGGCTTCTCCCCGAGCGCCAGGGCGACCGCGTTCAAGCGACGGCCCTGGACCGCGTCGGCGCGGGGAACGAGCCACCAGCCGTCGGCCGGGGCGGCGGGAAGGCCCGAACGATGCGAGAGGAGGTGGCGGAGGTCCGCCTCCGCCAGCGGCGCGGCCGGGTCGGCGACGAGCTCGGGGAAGACCTCGCCGACCGTCGTCCCCCAGCCCAGCCGCCCTTTCTCGACGAGGGCCCCGACCAGGACCGCCGTCATCGCCTTCGTGTCCGAGCCGAGGTGCCAGAGGTCGTCGTCGGTGACCGCGACCTCCGTCCCGGCCTTGCGGACGCCGACCGAGGCCAGGGCCCGGAGCCCTCTGCCGGAGACCACGGCGCCGGCCATGGCGGGAAGATCATATTTCGCCCGGACGTCCGCCAGGACGGACCGGATCTCTTCCCCGGTCGGGGCGTCGGACGGACCGGCCGCGCCCGCGCCCCAGGTCAAGAGCCAGGCGATCGCCGCCAGAGTCGCGGGCCGCCGTCCTCGCGGAAGGCGTCTCATGAGATCAAGCCGACGGCCGTTTTTTCAGCGTCGAAATCTTGAAGGGAACGTAGAGGGGGCAGAAGCCGATGACCGATGTCAGGACGAAAATGACGGCCATGACCCCGACAATGATCGCCAGCGGGCCTTCGATCATGTGCGAATAGACCATGCCGGCCCCGGCCACGGCCAGGATCAGGCGGATCGTCCGGTCCAGACCGCCCATGTTCTTTTTCATGTTGAGCCTCCTTCCGAGCGACTTCAGTATAAAGGGATCGTTAGCGGGTGACAAGAGGCTCCGCGATTCCGCCGCCCGCCCCGACCCGGCCTGTTCCATGCCGGGAACACCGGAAGCAGCGGGGAGAGAAGAACGGTTGTCATCCGGAGAACGAGTGATATACTACGGGAAGCAGAATAGACCTTGCATAATTCTTGCCGCTCCCCGAGTCCTAGCCGGGCGCTTAGGAAATTTGGAGTCAACGATCTTTCGCCCGGCTGAGTAAAATGGAGGAGCGGCGCGAAGAGGTCGAAGCATGGAATTCCTCTACAGCCTTTGTATCCTGGCCATCTTCCTGCTCGTGGGCAAAGCTCTGCGGGCCAACATCCGGCTGTTCCAGGTCCTCTTCCTGCCCTCGGCCATCATCGCCGGCTTCCTGGCCCTCGGCCTGGGGCCCTACGGGGCCGAGCTCATCCCCGCCTGGGTGATCGCCGACTGGAGCCCGCTGCCGGGCATCCTGATCAACATCGTCTTCGCCACACTGTTCCTAGGCGTCGCCATCCCCCCGGTCAAGAAGATCTGGGGCCTGGGAGGCTCGCAGCTGTGCTATGGCGTCGTGGTCGGCATGGGGCAGTATTTCTTCGCCCTCCTGACGACGGTCCTCGTCCTCGTCCCCGTCTTTAAAACCAACCCGCTCATCGCGTGTATCCTGGAGATCGGATTCTCCGGGGGGCACGGCACGGCCGCCGGAATGAAGCATATGTTCAACGACCTCGGCTTCCCGGCGGGAGGCGACCTGGGTTTGATGTCGGCTACGGTGGGCATCATCACCGCCGTTGTGGCGGGGATGATCCTCATCAACATCGCCATCCGGAAGGATTATTGCACCTACCTGAGCGAAAAGCGCGGAATCCCCGTCTACAAGAAGAAGGGGCTGATCCCCGAGCCCGAGCGGTTTTCGATCGCTACCGCCACCGTGGCCTCGGAAGCCATCGAGCCCCTGACGTTCCATTTCGCGATCATTTCGCTGGCCGTCATCATCGGCTGGGCGTTCCTGGCGGGCCTCCAAACCCTGTCGCCCGCCTTCCGCTCCTTCCCGCTCTTTCCCCTGGCCATGATCGGGGGATTGATCGTCCAGCGGTTCTCGATGGTCGTCAAGGTTGACCGCTACTTCGATAAAAGCACCTTCGACAGAGTCCTTGGGTTCGCGCTGGACGTCCTGGTCATCTCCGCCATCGCGACCGTCAAGCTCGACGTCTTCCTGGCCAACGTCGGGCCGTTCGCCGTCCTCATGGCGGTCGGCATCGTCTGGATGGTGTTCTGCGCCGTTGTCCTGGCTCCCCGGATGTTCCCGAAATACTGGTTCGAACGGGGGATCACCGAGTTCGGGATGCAGACGGGCGTGACGGCGATCGGGCTCATGCTGCTCCGCGTCGTCGACCCGCTGTACAAGACGGACACGGCCCGGGCCTTCGGGTTCAAGCAGATGATCTACGAGCCCTTCCTGGGCGGGGGATTCATCACCGCCTTCGCCCCGATGCTCGTCCTCAGCTTGGGCGTCTGGCCGTCGATCGCCGTGTCCCTGGCGGCGATGGCGGTCTTCTTCCTGCTGTCCCTGTTCAACGGCTGGGTGAAGTTCCGGCCCGACAGATCGGCCGGGTCCTGAGCGGGCGGCCGCGGTGCCGGACGGCGATCGGGGCGGCGCCCCGGCCGGGTTGCGGTTCGTTCCGTTATTTGCTACAATTGGGCCCCAATCCCGAGAGGAGAATCAGATGTCCGGACATTCCAAGTGGGCTTCTATCAAGCATAAAAAGGCGGCCGCCGACTCCAAACGGGGCAAGGTCTTCACCAAGATCATCCGCGAGATCGCCGTCGCGGCCAAGGACGGAGGCGGCGACCCCGACAAGAACCCGCGGCTGCGCAAGGCCGTCAACGACGCCCGCGCCGTCAATATGCCCGCCGACAACATCAAACGGGCCATCATGAAGGGGACGGGCCAACTCGAAGGGACGAGCTACGAGGAAGTCATCTATGAAGGCTACGGCCCGGGCGGCGTCGCCATCTACGTCACGACCTTGACCGACAACAAGAACCGGACCGTGTCCGAGATCCGCCACATCTTCCAGAAAAACGGCGGCCAGATCGGGACCCAGGGCTGTGTCGCCTTCCGCTTCAAACGCCAGGGCTACCTCGTCGTCGCCAAGGACAAGGCGGCCGAGGACAAGCTCATGGACCTCGTCCTCAACGCCGGCGCCGACGACATCACGGACGAGGGCGACACCTGGGAGGTCATCACCGCCCCGGACAAGTACGAGAGCGTCCTGGAGGCCGTCAAGGCGGCCGGTATCGAGGTCGCCGACTCGAACGTCGGGCACATCCCCCAGGACTACACCAAGGTCGAGGGCAAGCCGGCCGCCCAGGTCCTCAAGCTCGTCGAGGAGCTCGAGGATCACGACGACGTCCAAACCGTCGCCGCCAACTTCGACATCGCCGAGGACGAGCTGGCCCGGATCGCGGCCGAAGCCTGAGGCGCCGCCCGATGAGGGTCCTCGGCATCGATCCCAGCGCCAAGGCCACGGGATTCGGGATCGTCGAGGACAGGGACGGCCGCTACGTTCCGGTTTGCTTCGGCTCGATCAAGCCCTCTCCCGACTTCGCGTTCCACTTCAAGCTCGACGAGATCCGCTCCGACCTCGACAAGATCATCGCCGAATACGCCCCGGCCGAAGTCGCCATCGAAAGCCCCTTCTACGCCAAGAACGTCAAGACCGCGCTGGCCCTGGGCCAGGTCCGGGGCGCCTGCCTGATCGCGGTCGCCTCGCGCCGCTGCGCCCTGTTCGAATATTCGGCCCTCGAGATCAAGAAAGCCGTCAGCGGCTACGGCCAGGCCGACAAAACCCAGGTTATGAGCATGGTCCGAGCCCTGCTCGGGATCGACGATCCTACGCTCGACGCGGACGCCGCCGACGCGCTGGCGGCCGCCGTCTGCCATCTCAACGGCCGCGCGTTCCGGGCCCGGCTCAAGGAATCGGAGGGAAGGCAGGGACCGTCATGATCGCCTATCTCAAGGGGATGCTGATCCGGAAGACGCCCGGCCAGGCCGTCGTCGACGTCGGCGGCGTGGGCTACGCGGCGGCCATCCCGCTCTCGACCTTCATCCGGCTCGGGGACGTCGGCGGCCCCGCCGAGCTCCTGATCCACACCCACCTCAGCGACAACGCGCTCGCCCTGTTCGGTTTCTCGACCGGGGCCGAGCGGGAGATCTTCCTCAAGCTCATCGGCGTCTCCGGCATCGGGCCCAAGCTGGCGCTGAACATCTTGTCCGGGATCGAGCCGGCCGACCTCGAGGCGGCCGTCCGCGACGGCGACGTCACCCGCCTGACCCTGATCCCGGGCATCGGCAAGAAGACGGCCCTTCGCATCGCCATGGAGCTCCAGGACAAGCTCGAAAAGAAGGAAAAGGTCCTGTCCGCCCTGGATTCGCCCGAGCGCGAAGACCTCGTCTCGGCCCTGGCCAACATGGGCTTCCGGCGCAAGGAGGTCGACCGGGTCGCGGACGAGGTCCTGAAGGCTCTTACGCCCAAGGCCGGGTTCGAGAAGCTCCTGCGCGAGAGCCTCAAGCGCCTGGCGCGGCTATAAGCCCGGTCGCTTCCCGTCGTCCTCGGAAGGGCTCGGGGCAGGATGGCTCGAAGGCGCGTTCGCTTTCCCCAGCGTGGAAAG
>JAFGBC010000204.1 GCA_016933355.1 Candidatus Aminicenantota bacterium | reverse complement strand
CCTGCTGCTCCGCGATTCCCGCTACAAGGGGACGGCCTCCTTCGCGTCGCTGATTCCCAGGGCGCGGGCGGCCTCGGGCGACGACCCGCAGGGATACCGCCACGAGTTCACCAAGCTGGCCCAGACGGCGGAAATCCTGATGCGAAACCGAGACGGCCGCGGCGACTAACGCGGCCTGATCCTTCCTCCCGACGACGGGGCGGATCCGAAATCCGCCCCGTCCGCTTTTCGACCGGATGACCCTCGTTTCTGGTCCGCCGCGAGGGCGAGAGGCCGCCCGTCGGCCGTCAGCGTCGAGACGCCGACCGGCAAGGAACAAGAGGGAAGAGGCCTCGGGGATAGCGAGGCGGTCAGGGCGACTCGTGAACGATCTTCAGCGCGTCCGGCATCCCCGCCGCTTTGTCATTCTCCGCGTGGAATCTCCGGATGGCCTCGTACGTAAGCGGGGTTCCGGCCGCGAGCCTTTGGAACGTCTCGTCGGAGATATTGGCCCTCGAAAAGGGCACGGCCCTCACGTATTGCTGGATCTCGCCCGCCGTCCGGCCGTATTTATAGTCATAGGTGAACCGGTTGTTCCCGTCGACCCGGACATCCGGATTGCCGGTGTTCGGGACGCTGATATAGAACTCGCTGGTTCCGCCCGCCTCCGTACGAACGAACAGGCCGCACGCGGTCAGGTGGTTGAAAAGCTCGACCGCCACGTTCAGGGACGGGTCGACAAGGCGGATCTCTTCGGCCATCAAGGGCCTGTAGCGGTACTCCCCCTCCTGTCGGAAATCGTAAAGCTCCTTCAAAGCCTGCCGGATAGTCCCCGACAGATAGGGGAAGTGCGTGCAGCCGAGGACGAGGGCTTTCAGCGGCAACGCGCCCGGCGTTCGACGCATCGTTTCCAGCAGGCTCACCAGGTGGAAGCGCATGTAGTTGCCGGGATCGTTGATCTGCATGACCGCGCAGTCATACGGATCGTCCGAATCGCAGAGCATCTTGTTCCCGTCGAAGCGGAAATTGTAGGCTGGCAAGAGGGACGTCCTGATTTGAAAATCCCCGGCGGTCAACGACGGTCCCCTGTAGCTGTCCCGTGGAGCCGTGAGCGACTTGTCGACGAAATCGCGCTCGCCGTCGATTGCCTCCGCGATCCCCTGTCCGCCCTGACTGTAAACCTGAAGCTCTCCCTCGTGCCCGGTCTCGGCCGCCAGTCTCTTGAGGGTCTTCTCATAGCCGCCGCTGGCGACCGTTCCTACGGTGGCCAGCACGCCGATACTCCCCGCTTCTCCTTTCTGAAACAGCTGCAGGGCGCCGCGAGCCCCGGCGTCGATGACGCCGATCACCTTCAGCCCCGTTCCCGAGCGGCTCATGAAGGCCTCAAGATAGGGCATGCCGTAAGCCGTGGCGGTATTGCAGGCGACGACGACGGCCTTGACGGGATCTTTGCCGGTCGTCCAGGTTAGAGCGGATCCATCGGGGTAGTACTTGTCGGACATCAGGAACTGGGCGTCCTTGATGACGTGCTCGACGAGGAGCGAAGTTTTCCCCTCGGAGCTGTAGATCCCGTAAGGCATGTTGGCCTGATCGGCCAGGTAGATGAACCTCTCGGCGGCGAAGTCGGGCCGGCCGTCGCCTCCGGGCCGCCGGGTGCGGTTGTCGAACTCATCGGTCGTCAATATCGCCTCGAGGACCGTCAGTCCGCCCGTGCCCGAGTCGAATACGCCCACGGGGAGGGCCTGCCGGTTCTTCGGGTAATCGGACGTGTTGATGTAGTAGAAGCTGTCGGGATCGCCCAGGATCTCATCCGCGATCAGCGGAAGTTCGACGGCCGGTCCAGCGGGGGGCTCGATCCGAACCGGCCCGTGGCAGGACAGGAAAAAACCGGCGATCAGGGCGACCAGACAAGCCGGCTTTAAATACTTCCCTAGATCATCGCGAAAGACACCGGCCTCCGCACGCTGTATCTTCCCGTGAATCATCTTGAAAGAGCATAAAAGAGAGCTCGGGGGCTGTCAAGGAGCCCCTCCAGGACAGGCTGGGCGGCCTAGACAACAGGAGTCAAGGCCTTGAAACCGGAGTCGGAAAGCGGAAACGCCGACCGGCTCAATGCTCAGGCGCCGCTATCTCCGCCGGCCCGCGCTCCCCTGCAGGAATTTGAGGACGAAGGCGTCGTAGTCGCCGCTCAGCGTGTCTTGATAGGCGTTCCCGGCGTTCGGAAAATCGAGGCTGTTCGTTAAGCCTCCGACGAGGATGTCGCCGTTCGCCCCGATGGCGACGCTGCGACCATCATCCCGATAGGTCCCGCCCAGGAACGTCGACAGGAGGAGCTTCGTGCCGCCCGGGTCGACGATCGTCAGGAAGGCGTCCTGGCTGCCGAGGAGGGAAGCCTGATACGGGGACTTGATCGGGAAGCTGCGGCTCATCGTCGACCCGACGACATAAGCGGCGCCGCTCCCGTCCGCAGCGATCGCCCAACCGTGGTCGGAGCCGGCTCCGCCCAGGTAGCTTGAATAGACAAGGGATCGTCCCTTCGGTTCGACCTTGAGGACAAAGGCTTCGTAAATCCCCCGCCGTGTCGCCTGAAAGGCGTTCTTGACGGGAAAACTCCCGTTCGTATATCCCGTGACATAGCATGCGCCGCCGTCATCCACGGCCACGGACTTCGCCGTATCGAAGGCGGCCCCCCCCATATAAGAGGAATAGACAAGGCCGTTTCCCGCCGGCGTCAGCACGACGATGAAGCCGTCGTATCCGCCGCCGCGAGATCTTTGGAACGCGTTCTTGACCGGAAAGTCCCGGCTGCCCGTCTGGCCGGCCAGGACCGCCGAGCCCGAAGCGTCTACCGCGATGGCGTCGACGCGTTCTTGAGAGCTGCCTCCCAAGTAGGTCGAGTAGAGGAGACTCCCGCCGTCGGGAGCGACCTTGGCGGCAAAGCCGTCCGCAAAGCCGCGCAAGGCCGTTTGGTAGGCTTTCCTCCTGGGGAAGTCGCGGCTCATCGTATACCCCCCGACATAAGCCGCTCCAGTCCCGTCCGCGCGGATCGACGTACACAAGTCCCAGTTACCGCCGCCGAGATAGGACGAGTACACCAGGCTCCGCCCGTCCCTGGACAGCTTCAGGACGAAACCTTCGTAGTAGCCCCTGATGGTGGTTTGGAAGGCGTTTTTCAGAGGGAATCCGGAGGAGCCGGTCACGCCCGCCAGGTAGACGAATCCCTTCGCGTCCACGTCGATGCCCACGGGCGTTTCCTTAGGATAGCTGGCGACCGGGAAGAACGCCGTATAGATCAGGCTCGATCCGTCCGACGACAGCTTGCTGACGAAGAAATCCTTGCGGGGGCTTCCTCCCAATTCGGGAGGGAAGTCCCCGCTGAAGGTGAACCCGGTCAGATAGATGGCGCCCTTGGGATCCAGGGCGACCTTGACCGTCGACTCGATGTCATGCCCGCCGAGATAGGTCGAAGCCACGAGGACGAGGGGATCGATCGTGAGCTCGCGGCGCGGGTCGTAAGCGCCGACGGCGAACCCGAACGTGTTGTCGCCCGTCGCGCGGAAGGCGGATTCGACTTCGACGCTACGGCCTTCGATGACCTGATGCGCAACCGGCCGGCGCTGGACGATCCGGCCCAAGCCCGTCCCGACGACAAGATCTCCGCCGGAGTTCAGCGCCGCTTCGTCGCCGCCCACGACGCGGAATCGTATGCGGTCGGGGTCGGCGCCGGGCGCCACGATCCAGTCGTATTCGATTCTCCGTTCGGTGCCGTAGACCTTGAGGTCGATCCCGTCATAGACGTTCCTGTAGACGACCGCCTTGGAGGTCGAAATCCCCGTCTTCCAGTCCGATTCGTCCCTCCCGATGAAATAGCTGACCGTGTAATCGGACGGGTCCGCGGCCGCGACCTTCCTATCGTCGTTCGCGCCCAGAAAGACCAGGCTCGACCGAGACCGGATCGTTTCCCCCTGATCGGTCTCTTCGACCCGGTCGAAGACAAGGCCGTCCCGCGTCAGCCAGAGTGTGTAGCCGGGCGTCCT
>JAFGBC010000203.1 GCA_016933355.1 Candidatus Aminicenantota bacterium | reverse complement strand
GCAGGACGCGGGCGTTGACTTCGTCGGCCGTGAGGTACCAGCGGTCCTTGGGGAATTCGTCTTCGTAGACGTCGAACCCTTCGTTCAGGGCGAACTTGGCCTTGAGGACGCCGAGCGAGATGAAGGCCGCGGTCGAGAAGCCCCGCTTCTGGAACAGGCCGGCCAGCGAGACCTTGTCCCTTTCGAAGCGGACTTTCTGGAAGGCCTGCCCGTTGTTGTAAAACTTGAGGGCGTGCGGGGGCTGGGAGAAGAACATGGAGGCGTGGGAGGGGCCGGTGATCGGGATCAGGCTGTAGGCGTTCTCAAAGAGCGTTCCCTGCGCGGCCAGGGCGTCGAGGTGGGGCGTTTGAGCTTCGGCAGCGCCGTAAGCGCTCAGGAAGTCCGCCCGCTGGGTGTCGAGCGTCATCAGGATAAAATTTCTGGGCGCGCTCGCGGGCTTTCGGCAGCCGACGCCGGTCAGGATCACGACGGATATAACCATTAATCCGGCGATCCGCCGGCGGCGATAAGCGGATTCTTGCGTTTTCTGTCTCATGGTCTTGCGTCCTTTTCGGGTTTGCCGGTCTGAATCCGCTCGAGACGGCTCGCGGCCGGGAGCGGAAAATTATTATTGACGATTCGCGAAAAAAAGTCAAAAGCCGGGCCGGTCCGCAGATCGAGATCAGGCCCGCGCTGCAGGATTGACTTTCCCCCCTGGATGTTTATAATAAGCATTCCATTTTTTTTATATCATCGTTTTCGGGAGAGGAGAGCTCAGATTATGAAAAAGGTCACCGTGGAAGAACTGCTGGCCAAAGCCCAGCAGCCGTCCCTGGACGCCCCGCGGCTCCACAGTTTCTACAAGGGCAAGATGGGCACGGCTATCAAGTGCCGGATCCGCGACTTCAACGACTTCGCGATCTGGTACACGCCCGGCGTCGCGGCCGTCTGCAAAGAGATCGCCGCCGACAAGCAGAAGGCCTACGAATACACCAATAAGTGGAACTCGGTGGCCGTCATCAGCGACGGCACCCGCGTCCTCGGCTTGGGCGACATCGGCCCCGAGGGCGGCCTTCCGGTCATGGAGGGCAAGGGCATCCTCTATAAATACCTGGGCGGCGTCGACGCTTTCCCAATCTGCCTCGCCGAGAAGGACCCCGACAAGATCATCGAGATCGGAAAGGCCCTCCAACCCTCCTTCGGTGGCTACAACCTCGAGGACATCGCGCAGCCCAAGTGCTTCCGGATCCTCGACGAGCTGCGCGCGGCCTGCGAAATTCCCGTCTGGCACGACGACCAGCAGGGCACGGCCTGCGTCACGGTTGCCGGCCTGATCAACGCCCTCAAGATCGTCAAGAAGAACATCGCCGAGGTCAAGATCGTCATGGTCGGAGCCGGCGCTTCGGGCATCAACATCGCCCACCAGATCATGCTGGCCGGGGCCAACGGGGACAATATGTTGCTTGTTGACTCCAAGGGCATCCTGTCCCGCGACCGGGCCGACCGGGAGAACCTCCAGAAGAACTTCAAGGAAAAATGGGACATGTGCCTGCGCACCAACCCGAAGTGCAAGCAGGGACCGATTCCGGCCGCCATTGAGGGAGTCGACGTCCTAGTCAGCGCCTCGACGCCCGGCCCGGGCACGATCAAGCCGGAATGGGTCAAGACCATGGCCAAGGACGCCATCGTCTTCGCCGAGGCCAACCCTATCCCCGAGATCTGGCCCTGGGAGGCCAAGGAGGCGGGGGCGCGGATCGTGGCCACCGGCCGGTCCGATTTCCCCAACCAAGTCAACAACTCGCTCGGCTTCCCCGGCATTTTCCGGGGCGCCCTGGACGTCCGGGCCAAGACGATCACCGACGGTATGTGCATCGCGGCCGCCCGCGAACTGGCCAAGGTCGCCGAGGACAAGGGGATTCACGAGGAGTACATCATCCCGAACATGGACGAATGGGAGGTCTTCCCCCGCGAGGCCGTGGCCGTCGGGTCCAAGGCTATCGAAGAGGGCGTCGCCCGCTTCAGCTTCCCGGCCGACGTCCGCTTCAAGATGGCCGAGGAGATCATCCACGCCTCGCGCGAGGACGTCCAGAAGAAGATGAAAGAAGGCGTCATCATCGATCCCGACAAGTGAGCCCGGACGGCCGCGTCCTTGACAAGCGCGGGAGGCTGTGCTATATAGGCCCCATTCTAGAGACGAAGGTGAATCGCAAGATGAGCGCAGCAGGACAGGAGTCAGCGCCCGCCGAGGAAGCGGATTCCTCTTCGTCCTGGGGAGACGAGATCGCTCCGCCCTAAACCGTATTCCGGCTTCCTCTACCCCAACGGACGGTCCGGCCGGCCCCCTGCCGGGGCCAAAGTCCGGCCCGGCTCGGGAGTCGGGCGGAGGCGGGAGACGGGCGAGAACGAATAGACCCAATGTCATTCCTACAATTTAAAAGGAGGTTCTGATGAAAGGTTGGATGAAGTCCCTGGCCCTGGCCTTGACGGTGGCGATCCTGTTCGTCAGCTGCGCCAAGCAGCCGACGCAGGAGATCAACAACGCCCAGACCGCGATCGAGGCCGTGATCAGCGAGAAGGGCGACATCTACGCGGCCGACGAGCTCAAGAAGCTCAACGACGACCTTCAGGCCGCCAACGACGAAATCGCCGCCCAGAGCAAGAAATTCTTCAAGAAGTACGGGACGGCCAAGGAGATGCTGGCCAAGCTCGTGACCGACGCCGAAGCCGTCAAGGCCCTGATCCCGGCCCGGATCGAAGAAGCCAAGAACAACGCCCTGACCGCCCAGAACGAGGCCAAGGCCGCCGTCGACGAGGCCAAGGCTTTTCTTGAGAAGGCCCCCAAGGGCAAGGGCACCAAGGCCGACATCGAGGCCATGAAAGCCGACCTGGCCGCCGCCGAGACCGCCCTGGCCGAGATCCAGGCCGCCATCGACGCCGAGGACTTCTTCGGCGCCGGAGACAAGGCCGTCTTGATCAAGGACAAGGCCGCCGCCATCAGCGAGCAGGTTAAAGCCGCCATCGATAAGGTCAAGGGCAGAAGATAACGCAGCGGACCCCTTGCGTCGAACGCGACGGACCGCCGCGCTCGTCGTTGCGCTGTTAGCCTTCGGCTGCAAGGCAGGACCACCGGCCCCTCCAGAGGCCATAGACGCCTCGGCGCTCGAGTTGCGCCTCTGGAGGGCCGGTGCTTCTGTTTATGCGGCCGAAGACTACGGGCGCTATCGCGAGCGTTTCAAAACCGCCCGGGCCGCCCTGGACCGGGAATCGGCCAAGCTGAGCTGGTTCCGCGATTACGAGGCCGTCCAGGCCGAGCTTCGCTCGGTGTTGGATTTCGGCCACGGCGTCTTGGACCGGGTCGAGGGCCTGAAGAAGGTCAAAGCGGAAGCGTTCGGGACGGAGGTCGGCGCGTTGACCGAGCGCATTCTCGAGCTGCAGGACATCACCCTCCGCCTTAACGAAAAGGGGGCGGCGCGTCGCGCCCTGGCGCGAGCCGAGCTGATTTTGGCCGAAGCTCAAGCCCTGAACGGAAAGGCCGCCTTTGACGCGCTGCCCGGGAAGCTGGAGGCGGCGCGGTCGCTGATCGGGCTGGCAGAGACGGTCCTGTCCGATTTCCTGGAACGCTTTCAGGACCCGGTTCAGGTCGAGACCTGGAAGCGCTGGGTCGAGCGGACGATCGAAGGCTCGCGTCGGGACGGGACGGCCGCGCTTGTCGTCAATAAGATCGAGGGCAACCTGACCGTCTACCGGGCGGGCCGGCCGGTCCGCAGGTTCAGCGTCGGGCTGGGCATGAACGGATTCTCGGACAAGCTCCATTCCGGAGACAACGCGACCCCCGAAGGGTTCTACAAGGTCATCAAGAAGATCCCGCGCAGCCAGTTTTACAAAGCCCTGCTCATCGATTACCCCAACGACGAGGACAAGGCCCGCTTCGAGCGCGCCAAGAAAGAGGGGCGGCTCGAGGCGGGAGCCGGCATCGGCGGCCTGATCGAGATCCACGGCGGCGGCCAGGACAGCCTGACGCGAGGCTGCATCTCGCTCGAGGACTCCGATATGGACACCCTCTTCGCTATGGTCGCGGTCGGTGTCCCGGTCACGATCGTCGGGTCCCTGACGACCGACCTCCCCATCTTCGACGCCCTCGGCAAAAAGACTCCATGAGCCGT
>JAFGBC010000202.1 GCA_016933355.1 Candidatus Aminicenantota bacterium | reverse complement strand
TCAGCCTCGGCGTCTTCGCCCGTAATCATAAGGCTGTAAAGCCTTATGATTGCAGGACATCGGTCTGGGATGCTCAGGCTAGTCCCGTGAGTTTCTTCGGATTCCTATTTGATGTAGCCGAGGGACCTCAGCTCTTCGAGGATCTTTTTGTCGAACGTCCGGTCCCGCGGCGCCGTACTGACCGGCGCATCGCCCTCATAGCTCGCAATCGTCCGGACCGGGTGCTTGCGCAGATAGCGCTCCTCGATGACTTCGGTCAGCACCCGTCCGTCCATGTCCTCGGCGACGGGCAGACCGAGGAGGTAGAGCATCGTCGGCAGGATGTCGTAGACGCGGGCGTTCCTGACCTCATGGCCTTTCTTGATCGGAGCGCCCTTGAGGAAGAGGACGCCGTGGGCGAGGCGCGGCTCCTCGTGGTGATTGTAGGCTTTGCGGTTGTAGTAGAACGAATGGTCCGAGCAGACGATGAAGACTGTCTCCGGCGGCGCCAGGCGCATGAGCTCGCCCAGGATGCGGTCCTCGTAGCGGTAGACCGGCTCCACGACCTCGCTGAAGGCGGCGTCGAGCGCCGCTTCGGTCGCGGCCGACAGCCCGCCCGCCGCCTCCTCCGCCTCGGCCCGGGCGATGAGGGAAGCGTCGATGAATTCGGCCGCGAAGTGGCTGACGATATCGATCAGGCGGAAATAGGTCGCCAGCGTCTCGACCCGGAGCTTGTCCAGGGCGTAAAAACTCACCCGCTTGGCCGCCTCTTCCTGGAAGAAGAAGCGAGGGAAAAACGGGATGAGGCCGAGCGTGTCGCCGCCGGCGCCCCGCAGCGGCCGGCGGCGGTAGTCCGGAACGCCCTGCTCCTCGAAGATGTTCGAGGTGTCGAAGAAGCGCAGCGGCCGGAGGGCCGGCTGGAGCTCGGGGGGAAAGACGGCCACGACCTTATTGAAATTCGCGCGGGTCAGGCCGCTGAAAGCCGGGGCGATCATGAAGCCGTCGACCTTTTCGGGGGGAAAGGTCAGAAACCAGTTGACGACCCCGACGGGCCGCTCCCGCTCGGTGAGGATGTTCCAGAACGCCTTGACCCGCCGCTCGCTCTGGCTGAAGGGCACCTCGATATCGTGCTCGTCCAGGTAGGTCCAGTCGACGATGCCGTGCTTGACCATCGTCTTGCCCGTCGCGATCGACGTCCAGATGATCGAGGATTTGGTCGGGGCGATCGTTTCCAGCGTCCCGCAGCTCCCCTCGCCGACCAGGGACTGGAAGACGGGGAGAGCGTTCTTCCGGAACAGAGGCCGGAGGACGTTCCAACCGGCGCCGTCCACGCCGACCAGGACGACGCGCGGCCAGGAGGGACCCGGACCGGCCTTCCGGTTCCGGACGGCCCAGAAGACGCCGGCGAAGATGAGGGGAAGAAGGACGATCAGCAGGATCCGGGCCGTCCGTCTCTTCGTCTTCATCGCTTCGCGTCCTTTCCCGTCCGCGGCTTTCCTCCCGAGCGTTTCCGCCGGGAAGCGCCGCTCACTCCTCCCCCGCCTTGGCGACCGAGCAGACCCGGTCCTTGGGGTCGAGATGGATGATCCGGACGCCCTGCGTCCCGCGGCCCAGGGGCCGGAGCTGGGTCGTCCGGATCTTGATGAGCTTGCCCTCGACGGTCATGACCAGGAGGTCCTCCTCGGCGATGCCGACCATGGTCAGGGCGTTCCCGATCTTGGGCGTCACCCGGATATTGATGACGCCCTGGCCGCCCCGGCGATGGCGGGGATACTGCTTGATTTCGGTCTTTTTGCCGTAGCCGCGCTCGCTGGCCGTGAAGACGAACCTGTCCTCGGCGCCGACGACGACCATGCCGATCACCGCGTCCTTGGGCTTGAGCCGGATGGCCTTGACGCCCGCCGCCTGTCGGCCCATCGGCCGGAGCTCGCTCTCCTTGAAGCGAAGGGCCCGGCCCAGCCGGGTGCCGATAAGGATATCCTGCTTGCCGTTCGTGATCCGGGCCGCGAAGAGCTCCGCTTTGCCCCGGAGGCCCATGGCGTTGATGCCGCCGCGGCGGACGTTCTGAAAATCGGACAGGCGCGTTTTCTTGATCTGGCCGTCCGTCGAGAGCATGATGATGAACTCGTTGTCGCTGAACTCCTTGACGGCGACGACCGAGCGGGCCTTCTCCTCGGCCCCGATCTCGAGGATGTTGTTGATGGATCGTCCCCGGCCGGCCGGGCCGACATCGGGGATGTCGAGGGCCTTGAGCCAGTGCATCCGGCCCTTGTCGGTGAAGATCAGGAGGTAGCTGTGGGTCGAGCAGACGAACAGGTTCTCGACGATGTCCTCGGCTTTCATCGAGATTCCCTTGCGCCCCTTGCCGCCGCGGCCCTGGTAGCGGTAGGCGTTGAGCGAGGTCCGCTTGACGTAGCCGGACTGGGTGTGGACGATGGCGACGTCCTCCTCCTTGATGAGGTCCTCGGGCCGGATGTCCGTCACCATCTCGGAACGGATCTCGGTCCGGCGCTCGTCCTGGTACTCCTCTTTGACCGCCTTGAGCTCCTCGACGATGATGTCGAGCATGAGCTTGTCCGAGGCCAGGATCTTCCGCAGCCGCGCGATTTCCTTCTTGAGCTCCTCGTATTCGCGGACGATCTTCTCCCGCTCGAGCTTGGTCAGCCGCTGGAGGGGCATGTCCAGGACGGCCTGGGCCTGGATCGGACTCATCCGGAAGCGGGCGATCAGCCCGCGGCGGGCTTCGTCGACATTGGCCGAAGCCCGGATGAGCTTGATGATGGCGTCCAGGTGGTCGAGGCAGATGACCAGCCCCTCCAGGATGTGGGCCCGGGCCTCGGCGCGCTTGAGCTCGAACCGGGTCCGGCGCTTGACGACGTCCTGGCGGTGGGAGATGAAGTACTTCATCATGTCGACCAGGCCGAGGAGCTTGGGCTGCTTCTCGACGATGGCCAGCAGGATGATCCCGAACGAGGTCTGGAGCTGGGTGTGCTT
>JAFGBC010000201.1 GCA_016933355.1 Candidatus Aminicenantota bacterium | reverse complement strand
GCGGCCGCCGTGATGGAAGCCGCGGCCGGACGTCCGTCCCCGCTGCTGGGGGCGGCGGCGGCGCGGGCCATGCTGACGCCCCGCGTCGGCGTCCGCGGACTCGGCTTCGTGGTCGAAGGCGCGACGCCCGAAACGCTCCTCGTCAGCCTGCAAGGCTGGACCGACGGGTTCGCCTCCATGCTCGTCATGGTCCCGGACAAGGGACAGGCCGCCGTCGTCATGACCAACGGCGACAACGGCGAGTTCCTGATCGGCGAGATCCTGCGGGCGCTCTCGGCCGCCTACCACTGGGCGTATTTCATCCCCGAGGCAAAGCCCCTGTATCGGCTCGACCCGGCGGTCATCGCCGGCTATACCGGACGCTACCGGCTCGGCCCCGAAACCGTCCTCGATGTCGCCGCCGATGAGCAGGGCCTCACGGTCAAGGCCGCGGGCCGCGCGCCGGCCCGGTTCTTCGTCGAGAGCGAGACCGTTTTTTTCTCGATGGACACGCCCGCCCGCATCCGCTTCCAGCGGGACGAGGCCGGCCGCGTCGACCGCCTCGTTCTGGTCCAGGGTCGCGCGCTGAGCGAAGCGATCCGCATCGAAGACGAGAGGTGCCCATGACATCGGTCCGCGCCATTCTTGCCGCGGCGCTCGCCGCGGGCTTGGCCGCCTGCGCGCCGGCCGCCCGCCGGACGGCGTCCGTCGATAACGAGAAAAACCCCCAGTACCAGTACGAAAAGGCGGTCATCGCCATGAACTACGGCCTGCCCGAGGAAGCCCTGCGTTACGTCGAGCTGGCCCTCGCCCTCGACCCCGGTCATGCCCTGTCCCATCGGCTGGCCGGCATCATCCGCCTACAAAACCGGGAGCCCGGGCCGGCCGCCGAATCCTTCGCCAAATGGCTGGAGGCCGAGCCGGATTCGGCCGAAGGCCATCTCTACCTCGGCCTGGCCAGCCAGGAGGCCGGGGACAAGGAGCGGGCCGAGGCGGCATTCCGGGCTTCGTTCGAAGCCGGCGGCAGCGCGCAGGCCGCCTTCCGGCTCGGCACGCTCCTCCTCGAGAAAGGGGAGCTCGAGGAGGCGCTCGCCTACGCCGACCGGGCGATCGCCAAGGCGGGCCGGGAGAAGGACGGCCACAACCTGAGGGGCGTCATCCTCAACCAGATGGGGCGCTACTCGGAAGCCGTCGCCGGCTTCGAAGCGGCCGTGGCCCTGGCGCCCGACGACCCCGCCCTCCTGGTCAACCTGGCGATCGCCTGCCTCAACGGCGGCGCGACGGAGCGGGCCCGGGCGCTGTTCCAGAAGGCGCTGCCGATGATCAAGGACGCGGCCCTCCGGGACAAGATCCGGGGGTATCTGGAGTCGATCGAAGAGTCGCCCGCCTGAGGCGCGGCGCGCGGTCCGGCTAGTCGGCCTGGACGAGCGTCAGGCGGACCTTGCGCTCCTTGTCGTCCCGGACGACCGTCAGCGTCACCGTTTCCCCGATCTTCCGGCTGTCGAGGGCCGTGTAGAGGTCGTCGTAGGAGCGGACGGGCGTCTCGTCGACGGCCGTGATGACGTCCCGCGCGAAGAGGCGTCCCGTGCGGTCGCGGCCGAGGCCGCGCAGTCCGGCCCGGTAGGCCGCGCTCGCCTCGGGGACGTCGTAGAGAATGACCCCTTCGATCCGCGCCCGACGGGCGTAGCGGTCGTCGAGGAACGTCACGCCCAGCCCGGGACGGGTGACTTTCCCGTAGCGGATGATCTCGGGGACGATCGTCTTGATCGTGTCGACCGGCACGGCGAACCCGATTCCGCTCGAGGCGCCCGAGGGGGAGATGATCATCGTGTTCATCCCGATCAGCGCGCCGCTCGAATCGACCAGCGGCCCGCCCGAGTTCCCGGGGTTGATCGAAGCGTCGGTCTGGATCATGTCCCGAATGGGGACGCCGCCCGCGCCGCGCATGCTGCGGCCCAGCGCGCTGACGATACCGCTCGTCACGGTGTGGTCGAACCCGAACGGGTTCCCGACGGCGATGACCTTCTGCCCGACCTGGAGGCCGGCCGAAGACCCGAGGCGGACCGGGAACAGGCCGGACGGGTCCCCCTCCAGGCGCAGGACCGCGATGTCCTTGTTCGGCTCCTTGCCGACGAGCCGGGCCCGGAGCTCCTTCTGGTCGGGGAGGGTGACCTTGAAGATGTCCCCGTCCTCGATGACGTGGTAGTTCGTGACGATGTGGCCGCGGTCGTCCCAGACGAACCCGGAGCCCGTCCCGCGCGGGACGGCCTCCTCGGTCGAGAAGAAGAAATCGCTGACGAGCTGGATATTGGTGATGAAGACGACCGAGTTCTTGAGGGCCTTGACGATCTGGATCGTGTTCCGCTCGTCCTCGAGCAGGGCGGATTGGGCGGCCAGGCGGGGGGGGAGGTACAGGAGTCCGCCGAGGGCGGCCGCGCTCAGGGCCGCGAGGGTCCGGGAGATCAGGCGATGCGTCATGGTCCGATGGAACCTCTTTTCTTGAATGTAGCGGAATACGCTTGCTTTGGCAAGCGTCGGGTCCGCCGCCCGGCAAGGAGCCGCCGCTAAAGGCGATAGACGTCCTCCTGCAGACCCCCGTAGCGGAAGGAGGGACCGGGGGCAAAGGGGGATGTCTCTCGCCTGGAACGCATTTCCGCGAATCCCCGGAAATTGGAGAAGAGCCAAAAAAAAGGGGAGGGCCGGGCGGCCCTCCCCGGGCATGACACGGGTGTCCCTCAGCGGATGATTCGGTAGACCTCGCGCCAGGACTTGATGCGGAGCTTGTTCTCGAGCGTGACCGGCTGGGCCAGGACCTCGCTCGGAGGCTCGGGGCCGCCGTCGGCCGGCTGGGTGTAGCTCTGGATGAAGACCTTGCGCTTGGTCTGGCCTTCGACCTGGGAGGTCGTCCCGATCGTGACCGCCGAGCGGACCTTCTGCAGGGTCGACAGCGACGCGATCGTGTTGCCGTTGGCGTCGGTCAGGGCCGAGGTTCCGGCCCGCGAGCCGGTCGTGTAGCGCGCGTAGATCCGGCCGGCGCCGCTCAGGGTCAGGCAGGGATTGATGTTCTCGATCGACCCGCTGACGGTGGCGATGTAGACGATCCCGTCCGAAATGATGTCGTCGGCCCAGACCTTCTCGCCGCTCAGGAAGCTGTCCATCTTGAGCGAGAGGTCGATGCCCGCGTCGTTCGCGAAGGCGTCGGCTCCGATGAACCAGGCGACGTTCCGGATGGCGCCGGCGTCGCGCAGGGCGACGAACGAATAGTCGGC
>JAFGBC010000200.1 GCA_016933355.1 Candidatus Aminicenantota bacterium | reverse complement strand
GTTCGATCCTGATAGAATTGACAATAAGATGACGACCGTTCGGCGGCGGGCCGGGGCGCTCCTGCCCATCCTGTTCTGGGGCGGAGTCTGGGGGCTGGCCGAGGCCGTCCTCGGTCACGCGCTCCATCTCCTCCGCATTCCCGGGCTGGCCGGCGGACTCATGTTCCCGGTCGGATTCTGGGCGATGCGGCGCGCGTTCCTGGGCGACGGACGCGCCGTCGTTCTGGTCGGGGTTCCGGCCGTAGCGGCGGCCGTCAAGCTCGCCGATTTTCTGCTGCCGGTCTCCGACCCGTTCCTGGTCCTCAACCCGGCGGCCGCCATCCTGCTCGAAGGGGCCGCGGTCGCGCTGCTCCTCGGCCGGATGGGACGGCGCACGCCGTCTTTGGCTTCGCTGGCGGCGGCCTCGACGGCCTGGCGGTTCGCGTATTTCGGCTGGGCCGCGGCCTCGGCGTCGCTCGCGGGCGCGACGAGCGTCTTTGCGCTGGACGGATTCTCTCCCTGGCGGTATTTCGCGGCCGAGCCGCTCGCCGCCGCGCTTCTGATCCTCGCGGCCTTCCGCGTCTCCGACCGGCGGGCCGCTCGCGGTCCGCGTCCCGCCGCGGCCCGGCTTTCGGACCGGATCGCATCCCGTCCGGGCTATGCGGCGGCGTCCGCGGTTTTGGCCGTTCTAGTCGAAATCCTTCTCGGGCGAGCCTGACGGACCGCCGGTCATGAGCGGTTTCAAGGGCATCAAGAAAAAGATTGAAACCGCGGCGATGTCCCGGCGGGGTTTCCTGCGCTGGAGTTCGTTCGTCGGCGGCTCGGCCTTCGCCGGGCGCGGGCTGGCGGCCCGGCTCCGCCGCGGGCCGGGAGGACGGAAGGAAAGCGTCCGCGCCGCCGCCTCCGCCGCGTCCGTCCAAGAGGACGCCGCGGTCCGCGTCGTCCGGACCGGCTGCCCGTCGCACAACTGCGGCGGGCGCTGCCTGCTCAAAGTCACCGTCAAGGACGGCCGCATCGTCCGGATCGAAGGCGACGACCGTCCCGGCGACGCGATCGAGGACCCTCAGCTCCGCCCCTGCGTCCGGGGACGTTCCTACCTGCGCCGCCAGTATCACCCCGACCGCCTGACTCGACCCCTGAAGCGGTCCGGGAAGCGGGGAGAGGGGCGTTTCGTTCCAATCTCTTGGGATGAAGCGGCCGGCTTTCTGGCCGACGGTCTGACCCGAATCAAGGCCGCCTACGGCAACGCCGCGATCTTCGTTCCCTACGGGACGGGAAGCTACAACCAGCTCAACGGCCGGCAGACCGCGCAGCGCCTGCTCAACCTGTTCGGCGGTTCGCTCGGCTTCTACAACTCCTACTCCTGGGCGGCCATCTCCAGGGCGACGCCGACCGTCTACGGAACCTCGGTCACCGGCAACCAGCGCCAGGACTGGCTCAACGCGCGCTACATCCTGATGTGGGGCTGGAACCCGGCCGAGATCCGGGATGGGACCAACTCCGAGTATTTCGTCCACAAGGCGCGAGAGAGAGGGGCCCGCGTCGTCTGCGTCGACCCCCGGATGACGTTGAGCGCGGTCGCCCTGGCCGACGAATGGATCCCGATCCGTCCCGGGACCGACGCGGCGATGATGTCGGCCATGGCCCATGTCATGATCGTCGAGAATCTCTATGACGCCGCGTTCGTCCGCAGCCATTGCCTCGGGTTCGACGGGACGCAGATGCCGGCCGGCTACGAGGGCGCCGAGTCCTACAAGGACTATATCTTGGGGACGCGGGACGGAACGCCCAAAACGCCCGCCTGGGCGGAAGCGATCACGGGGGTCCCGGCCGCCACCATCGCTCGCGTCGCCCGCGAATACGCCACGATCAAGCCCGGCGTCCTGTATCAGGGCTACGGCATGCAGCGCCGCGCTTACGGCGAGCAGGCGGTGCGGGCCGGCTGCGTCCTGGCCGCGCTGACCGGGAACGTCGGCGTCCCCGGCGGCTGGGCGAGCGGGATCGCCCTCCAGGCGCCCGACGGCGGACCTTTCTGGCTCGTCTTCCCGACCGGGACGAACCCGGTCAAGGCCGCCATCCCGTCCTTCTTGTGGACGGAAGCCGTCCTGCGCGGCAAGGATATGGGGCCGGCCGACGGCGTTACCGGCGTCGACCGGCTCGGGACCGACATCAAGCTCATCTGGGCCGTCGCCTCGAACGCCCTCATCAACCAGCACGGGAACGTCAACCGGACGGCCCGCATCCTGGCCGACGAAAGCCTCGTCGAGATCCTCGTCGTCCAGGACAACTTTTTGACGCCGACCGGCCGCTTCGCCGACCTCGTCCTCCCGGCCTGCACCCAGTTCGAGACCTGGGGCCTTGAGGACGGCTGGAAGTACGGCGACGAGGTCCTTCTCATGCCCAAGATCGTCGAGCCGCCCGGCGAGGCCCTAAGCGATTACGCCATCTGCGCCAAGGTCGCCGAACGGCTCGGCCTGGTCGAGGCCTACACCGAAGGCCGCTCCGAGCGGGACTGGGTCGCCTGGGCGATCGAGCAGTACCGGAAAACGCGCTTCCCCGACATCCCCGACCTCGATGCGTTCGAGGCCTCGAACGCCGGCGTCTACAGCGTCCCGGTCACGCGGCCGGCCGTCGCCTTCGCCGATTTCCGGCGCGACCCGGTCGGGCATCCGCTGCCGACGCCCTCGGGGAGGGTCGAGATCTTCTCCAAGGCGCTCCACGACCTCGGCCGTCCCGACGAGATCCCGGCCGTCCCCAAATACATCCGGGAGTGGGAGAGCCCGTTCGGCCCCGAGGCCGCCCGCTTCCCGCTCTCGGTCATCGGCCATCATTACCTGGCCCGCGTCCATTCGACTATGGACAACGTCGACTGGCTCATCGAGGCCTTCCCCCAGCGCCTGTTCATCAACCCGGCCGACGCCGAGGCGCGGGGCGTCCGCGACGGGGACGAAGTCCGCGTCTTCAACGACCGGGGCGCGACCGTCGTCCGCTGCCGCGTCACCAAGCGGATCATGCCCGGCGTCGTCGCCCTTCCCCAGGGCGCCTGGTGGCGGCCGGACAAGGACGGCGTCGACCGCGCCGGGTCGGTCAACGTCCTGAGCTCGGAGCGCTGGACGGCGCTCGCTTTCGGCAACGCCCAGCACACGATCATGGCCCAGGTGGAGAAGGCTCGGACATGAGCCGCCTCGGCTTCTTCTTCGACGCGAGCGCCTGCTCGGGCTGCAAGGCCTGCCAGGCCGCCTGCAAGGACAAGAACGGGCTCGAGGTCGGCGTCCTCTGGCGGCGGGTCTACGAAGTCCAGGGCGGCGCCTGGCGTAACGAGGGCGGGCTGTGGCGGCCCGACGTCTTCGCCTACAACGTCTCGATCGCCTGCAACCACTGCGAATTGCCCATCTGCCGCAACGTCTGCCCGACCGCCGCCATCGAGCAGCGCGAGGACGGGATCGTGACCATCGACCGGGCGCGCTGCATCGGCTGCCGTTACTGCGAATGGGCCTGCCCCTACGGCGCCCTCCAGTTCGACGAGCCCGCCAACCGGATGACGAAGTGCGACTTCTGCGCCGACGAAATCGAAGCCGGGCGGCCGCCCGCCTGTGTCGCGGCCTGCCCGATGCGGGCCCTCGACTTCGGGGACATCGAGGAGCTGAGGGCTCGCCACGGCGCGACGGCCGCGATCTTTCCCCTCCCGGCGCCCGACGTCACCAAGCCCGCCCTCGTCATCAAGCCCCACCGGGACGCCGCCCGGGCCGAGGCCGAGGGCGCCGAAGTCGCCAACTGGGAGGAGATCTGAGTGGCGCGGCGCGAGTGGCCGCTCGTCGTCTTCACGCTCCTAGGACAGACGGCGGTCGGCGCGTTCGGGTTGACGGCCGTCCCGCTGGCGTTCTCCGGGCGGAGCGCCGCCGGCGCGGCTGAAGCCGGCGGCCCGTCGCTGATGTTCGTCCTCTGCGCGGGAGTCGCCGCGCTTCTCGCGGTCGCGGCGGTCATCTCCTTTCTTCATCTGGGGAGACCGTGGCTCGCGTTCCACGCGGCGGATAATATCAAGCGTTCTTGGCTGAGCCGCGAAATATTCTGCTTGATCGCCTTCCTTTTTCTCGCGGCCGGCCTGGCCGCGTGGCTTTGGCTCCGGCCGGAGAGCGCGGCGCGGCCGGGCCCCCTTCGGGCGGCCGTCGTCGCCGCCGGACTGAGCGGCCTCGCCTTCCTCTATAGCATGGTCCGGGTTTACATGCTGGAAACGGTCCCCGTCTGGCGGAACATCCATACGCCGGCGTCGTTTCTCGTTTCGGCTCTTCTTCTCGGGTCGCTCGGATCGGCGCTGGTCCTGTCCGGACTGGCGGACAGGACGGCGCAGGGGGGTGTTCCGTCCGCCCGCTATCAGGCGTCCGTCGCGCTCATCGCGGCGGCGGCCGGGCTGGCCGTCACGATTTTCCTGACTCCTCTGGCCGGCGTCTTCGGAGCAAGAGCCGCCACGCTGCGGGCGCGTCCGGGGAAAGGAATCGTCCCGCTGATCGCCGTCCGGACGTTGTTGCTGGCCGGCGTCGGGGCCTGCGTCTTGATCCACGGAATCGGAGCGAACCCGTCTGCGCCGATGAAGGCGCGGCTTTTCCTCTGGACCGCGCTGGCCGGCGCCCTGGCCGCCGCGGGCGTCGGTCGCTGGCTGTTCTACGCCGTATATGACCGGATCGGGGTCTAAGCCCGAGCCGGCGATCCCCGCCCGTGTCTTCCGGAATTTCTTCTTGTTAGCGGTGCGGCGTCAACGTCGGCCCCTGGGCGTCTTGAGCGCCCCCAGTAATCGGGCGTAGTCCTCGGGCGTGTTGATGTTCTTGAGCCACGTCGTCCGTCCCAGCGGCACCGTCCGGGTCCGGCAGATCGAGAAAAGGGGGAGGAGGCTGTTTTCGCCCGAGGCGACGAGCCGTTCGACGGCGGGCAGCGCGGATTTCCGGTAGACGGCGAGGAGGGGCTCGAATTCGCCGGCGGCCGTGACCGGTACGGCGATGTCGCGACCGGCGGCCGCTCGAATGATCCGACCCAGGAAGCGGACGTTGATGTCCGGGATGTCGCAGGCGATGACGGCGACGGTTTCGTTCCGGGCGGCCCGGACGCCGCGACGGACGCCCTCGATCGGTCCCCGGCCCGGGACCTCGTCCTCGACCTGCGGATAGGGGAGGCCCGGCAGGACCCGCCCCCGAGAGACGCTGATCAGAATCTCGTCGAATCGTCCTTCGACCTGGGCCAGGAGGCGCTCGAGCAGCGGCCGGTCGGGGGCGGGGAGGAGCGCCTTGTCCTTCTTCATGCGGCGGCTTGCCCCTCCGGCGAGGATCACGAGGCTCGCCGGCTTATTCCCGCATTGATAGCGCCGCGGCATGCGTCCATTTTATCTCAACGGCGACCGGCGTCCAATCCCGCCTTGCCCGCGGCGCCGCGAGGGCGCGGCGACGGCCCGCGCGTTTGACCCCGCTTCGGGGCGGAGATTATAATAAACGGAACCATGGCCGCGAAACCGCGCCGCGACGACCGGGATTTCACCCGCCTGGTCGACGATCGCTTCCCGGGGCTCGTCGCGCGCGTCCGGGGCTTGATCGAAAAAGCGGAGAAGGCCTTCGGGGGGAAGGGGGGCGAAAACGGCGCGAGCTTTCTCTGGGAGCATACCGTCCACGTCGCGTCGTTTGCGCTGAGGATCGCCCGACGCGAAAGGCGCGATCCGTTGCCGGCCGTCCTGACGGCCTTGTTCCATGACGCCGGCAAGTTCCGGCGGGGGCGCTACCACGCCGGCCGGGCGCCCGAAGAGGCCGCCGCTGCGCGCATAGCCCGGGGGACGCTCCGCGGCGCCGGCGCGCCCGCCCGATTGGTCGCTGAGGTCGCCGCGGCGCTCGAAGCGCTCTACAACGAGAGGCGGATGCGCCGGCCGGCGGCCGACATTGTCCATGACGCGGATTTCCTCGCCAAGGCCGGGACGCTCGGCGTCGCCCATTTTTTCGTCAAATCCACGCTCCGCGGCCGGACGCTGAGCGGCGCCGTCGCGACGACGCTCAGCAAGGAGCTGACCTACGCCGCGGTCCTCCCCCTGAACATGAGGACGGACGCGGGCCGGGCTTTGGCCCGGACGAGGTCGCGGGAGACGCTCCGTTTCTTCCGGCGCTTCCTGGCCGAGATCAACGAAGCCGCTCCGCCCGGCTTCCGTCTCGTGATGCTGAGAGTTCCAAGGACGCCGATTCTATTTGGAAAATTAAGTCGTGTGTCCCCGGAATTCATACGTGTGAGGCTGGTCGTGCCGGCCGCCTGCGACCGCTGCGGCGGCCGGGTCCGGCGCTATGAGCACAACATCGAGCGCGGAGTCAAGTGCCGTGAGCTCGTTATCTCCATAAAGTGCCGCCGCTGCGGAACCGTGTCCGAGGTTTC
>JAFGBC010000199.1 GCA_016933355.1 Candidatus Aminicenantota bacterium | reverse complement strand
GACGGCGAAATCGAATGAGAGGAGACATTTTACTACGATGGCCCAACAGCATTATAAGACACCCTTCAAGAAGGCGCTATTGCAGTTCATCACGGAGCCGGATCCCTTCCTGGCCATGCTCAAGTGGGCGATGACGGAGATGATGAGGATCGATGCGGAAGCCAGGGTCTTATCTTCTGGTGCCCAAGGTCCGCAAGGGCGGCTACGTGCCGTTCTTCATCTCGGAGCGACGAAGATCGGAGCAAGCCCTGATCGCGGTTGTCCAGGAAGCGTTCGTCAACGGCGTCTCGACCCGGAAGATCGAGCGGCTGGCCCGGGCCGCGCGGCCCTAGCGGTCCCGGCAGTCCTTCAAAGTCCGGATCCAATTCCTGGTTAGGGCGATCTCTCCCGCCGTATTGGGATGCACGCCGTCCGGGTCGTAGAGGTCCGGCCGGCCCTCCAGGACGGCGAAACTGTCAGCCAGGCAAGCCCCCGCGCGCTCCACGACGTCCCGCAGGGCGGGGTTGAGCGTTTCCGCTATATAGCGGTTCTTGTCGCTGTCGGCCGGACCGTCGGCGAAATAGGGGACGGTCGCCACGATGACCAGGGGGGAGTCGCCGCGCTTCGTCCGGAATCCCTTGAAGCGGCGGATGACGGCGGTCAGCCCGGTCTTGAAATCGCGGAGGCGCTCGTCGCCCGAAAGCAGGCGAGGGACGTCGTTCGTCCCGAGCTGGACGAAAACGACGTCGGCCCGGGCTTCGTTCCACGTCTCCGCGTGCCGTCCCAGAAAATTCCTGAAGCCCGCCACCGTCAATCCCCCCCGGGCCCATTCGTGGAGAGCGAAGCGCGGAACGGCGGACTCGGGGAGCAGGCGCTCGAGATGGGCGGGAACGGGACGCATCAGGCTGTCGCCGGCGCAGGCGATGACGAGCGGGGGGGCTTCTTTGCGGCAGGCGCCCGCGAACGCGGCGAGGAGGACGGCGGCGACGCCGGACAATCGCCTCTTCATGGCTCTCATCATAGCGCAAAAATCCGCTTGACCAATAATACTATTAGTATTATTCTATTAGTACCATGACGAGTCGACATGTGGAGTCCGACCTGAGTCTGGCCATCCTCGGCCTTCTGGCCGTTGCGCCGATGTCGGGGTATTCGCTCCGCAAGGTGTTCCTGACGACGGCCCTGAAGGCGTTCAGCGGCAGCCCGGGCGCCATCTACCCCGCCTTGCGCCGGCTCGAGAGCGAGGGCCTCGTCGAGGGGACGGTCGAGCAAAAGGACACGCTCCGGCCCCGCAAGGTCTTCGGCTTGACGCGCCGCGGGCGCGAGGTCCTCGCCGATTCCCTGTCGCGGCCCGTCGGGCGCAAGGACGTCATCTGGGGCATGGACCGGCTCCTCCTGCGTTTTTCGTTCATGAGCGGGCTCCTCAGCCGGGAGCGGACGCTTGAGTTCCTGAACGCCCTGGCCTCGCACACGGAAGACTATCTCAAGGAGCTCGAAGCCGAATACAAGACCATGGGATCCGGCCGGTCCTCTTTTACCGGTCGGGCCGCGCTCGAGCAGGGCGTCGAGAGCTATCGGACGACCGCCCGCTGGGCCCGGAAAACCCTCGACGCCCTGAAAAAAAGAGCTTCCCTATAAAGGAGAAACGCCATGAGTATCGTCACGGTGCGGACTCGCCTCTTTTGGGCCGGCCTGACCGTTCTGGCCTTGGCCGGCGCCGGAGCGTCCGGTCAGGAGCAGGCCGCGGCGCAGCTTCCCGACGGACTGGCCGGCCTCCTCGGGCCTTTCGAGCTGGGCGGCCCCCGGACCCCCGAGATTCGTTATTACATCCAGGAAACGCAGTTCGGCCGGATCGGATTCGACGGCAAGAGGACGGGTCTTCAGACCTACACGTTGAAGCTGAGCATCGTTCCCGCCGCGCTTTCCGGGAAGGGCGGCGACGCAGGCACGGTCCGCGAATTCCTGGTCCGCTGGGGCGACGGCGAGGCCCAAACAATCCCCGAGCTCGCGGGCTGGTCGTACGTCTTTCGGGAGAGCGCGAGCGGCCTTGATGAGCAAGGACAGGTCTTCGGCATCCCCCACGCCAAGTTCGAGAGCCTGACCACGAGCCGCGGCGTCAAGCTGGGGACCGCAGCCTGCTACCCCATCTACAACAGCTTCATCGATTTCCACGCCTTCTGCGATGTCTTCGCCCGTCCGGTGCAGGGAGGCGCCGGGATCCAGGATCTGAGAACGATCGGCCAGTCGATCCGGCATGCGTCCGCTTTCTCGGAGCCGCCGGTCAACCTCGGGAAGGGGATCAAGCCGGGCTCGGTCTTCCGCAACGGCGACGTCCGGCTCGTCTTCAAGGGGGTCGGGTTGGTCGACGGGGCGGCTTGCGCGATCATCGGCTATGATTCCGGCGAAAGCACGCTGAAGATGATCATGCCCGCCTCCGCCGACAAGGATATCGTCACCGAGGGCGGGTCGGAATACATCGGCGACATCTATGTCGACTTGGCGACGCGCTGGGCGCGACGGGTGACCCTCGACGAGTTCGTCATCACCGAAACGCGCCTGCCGGGCGCGGGGACGGCGCCGGGTCAGAAGATCCAGGCCTACACGGTCCGCCATCTGTTGACGCGCCTCGTGCCGCGGGAGGAATTCGAG
>JAFGBC010000198.1 GCA_016933355.1 Candidatus Aminicenantota bacterium | reverse complement strand
CGTTCGCCACGGTCTATCTGATCGCCGACAAGTAAGAGCGCTGAAATCCCGCGGGGCGGCCGGTCGGGCAACCTTTCCGGCCGCCCCTGCGTCTATTTAGGGGAAGAGACTTATTCAGGAGGTTGCCGTCATGACCGTGAAAAGCCGCGCACTCGCGATCGGAATCGGGCTGGTCTTCATCCTGGCCGGGGCGGGGCTCCTCGCCGCCGCCGGGCACGAAGAGGAATTTACCAAAACCCTGCCGCTCAAGGCCGGCGACACCTTCAGCCTCGCCAACGTCAACGGCCGCGTTTCGATCTCGTCCTGGCCCGAAGCCAAGGTCGAGATCAAGGCCCTGAAAGTCGCCGAGCGCGACGCCGACGACCTGAAAAAGGTCGAGATCGTCGTCGAGGAGCGGGCCGGCGCCGTCGCCGTGAAAGCCGTCTGGCCGAAATTGAGCCGGGACCTGCGCGTCCGCGTCGAATTCGACGTCAAGGTCCCGGAGGGCGTCCTCCTCAACGGCGCCGAGACCGTCAACGGCGACGTTTCGGTCACCGGCCGCTACGGCGCGATCGACGTCGAAACCACCAACGGCGGGATCGACGTCCGCGACGCCGTGGGCGATCTGGACGCCGAGACGACCAACGGCACGATCCGCGTCCAGGGGCTTGATGGCCGGGTCGACGCGGAGACGACCAACGGCTCGATCCGGCTCGAGGGCATCCGCTGGAAAGACGGCCTGAGGGCGGAGACGACCAACGGCGGCATCAGCCTCCGCTTCGAGGACCCGGATAAGGTCAACGCCCAGCTGCGGGCGGAGACGACCAACGGCCATATTTCCTTCGAGTTCCCGGTCACCCTGAAAACCCTGAAGAAATCCCGCCGCGAGCTGGACGTCGAGATCGGGCAGGGCGGACCGCTCATCCGGCTCTCGACCACGAACGGATCGATCACGATCGCTCGCTGAACAGGGCGGTTTTTCCGGGGAAAGAGGCCGGGGCGGCCCGGCCTCTCGAGAAGGGGAATCAGGAGCGTTTATCGAGAAGGGTGTCAGGGCGCGCCCTTCGCCATCGCTGATTAGACGCATCGACCGCCCTTCCCATCCCCCCCGACGAAACGCGGCCGGGCCGCCCGGGGACCGGCCTTTTCTTTTCGGGGAAATGGGCTTAGAATGAGGGTCGGCCATGAGTCTCGAGACGACGACCAACAAGCCGCTCAAGGTCGGGTTGAACCTCGCCGTCCTCCTCGCGGCGGCCTGGCTCCTCCGGCCGTTCTTCAAGATCGACGCGTCAGACTACCCCCGCGCCGGCACCTACATCTACCGGCTCGCCCTGGGCCTGATGATCCTGATCATGTACCTGGGCAAGCTGGTGTTCGATGTCCTCTCGCCCCAGGGCCTAGCCCGGAAAGTCTCCAACCTGAAAACGGCCGCGGTGCTCCTCTTCGGGCTCCTGATCGCGGCCCTCATCATCTTCATCGTGATCCAGGCCGGCGCCCTGTTCCTCCAGGACGGCGCCAGCCAGGACAGCCTCAACTTCTAGCCGTCTCGTTTCCGCACGTTCGGGATCCCCGGGGTAAACACGACAGCCCCCCACCCCGATCCTGAAAACGTCGCGCCGGACAACCGCGGCGCGGACCGCGGACCCCTGACGAGACGCAATGGATGAGAGGACGCCCGCCTCAGGAACCGGTAAGGGCGCTCACCCGGCCATCTTCTTGTATTCGGCGAAACGCTTCTTGGCCTCCTCGGCCGCCTGCTCGAACAGGACCTTGGCGATCTCGGGATGCTGCTGGGTCAGCGTCCGGTAGCGGATCTCGTTCTTGAGGAAGGCCTGGTATTCGAGCTTGGGCTCCTTGGAGTCGAGGATGAGGGGGTTCTTGCCTTCCTTGGCGAGCGCGGGGTTGTAGCGGTAAAGAATCCAGTAGCCGGTGTCGACGGCCAGCTTCTCCTCGTTCTGGGTCTTGGACATGTCGATTCCGTGGTTGATGCAGGGGGAGTAGGCGATAATGAGCGAGGGGCCGTCGTGGGCCTCGGCCTCGAGGAACGCCTTGATGCACTGGCCGGGGTTGGCGCCCATGGCGACCGCGGCGACATAGACGTAGCCGTAGGCCATGGCCATCCGGCCCAGGTCCTTCTTGCCGGTCTTCTTGCCCGAGGCCGCGAACTTGGCGACCGACCCGGTCGGCGTCGCCTTGGAGGCCTGGCCGCCGGTGTTCGAGTAGACTTCGGTGTCCAGGACAAGGACGTTGACGTTGCGGTTCATGGCCAGGACGTGGTCGAGACCTCCGTAGCCGATGTCATAGGCCCAGCCGTCGCCGCCGATACTCCAGATGCTCTTGTCGACGAGGTAGTCGGCCAGCTCCTGGATCTTGCCCAGGGCCGCCTTGATCTCGGCTGTCGCGGCCTTGGCGACGGCCCCGGGGAGCGCCTTGAGAACGGCTTGGGCGGCCGCTTTCGCCTCATTGTCGGTCTTGGTCCAGACGGCCTTCATCTTGTCCGCAGCCTGGACGAACTCGGCCGTCGCCCCCGAGGCGGCGGCTTTCTCGAGGGCTTCGCGGAGCTGCGCCCGGTGGGAGTCCACGGCCAGCCGCATCCCGAACCCGTATTCGGCGTTGTCTTCGAACAGGGAGTTGGCCCAGCTCGGCCCCCGCCCGCTCTTGTCCTTGCAATAAGGGATGGTCGGGAAGGTGCCGCCGTAGATCGACGAACAACCCGTCGCATTGGCGATGATCATCCGGTCCCCGAAGAACTGGGTGGCCAGCTTGACGTAGGGAGTCTCGCCGCAGCCGGCGCAGGCGCCGCTGAATTCGAAGTAGGGCCTCAAGAGCTGGCTGCCCTTGACCGTGTCGCGCCGCGTCCCGTCCGTGACGTTGTCGGGCAGCGCTTCGAAGAAGGCCTCGTTGGCGTTTTGCCCGTCGGCGCGGGCTTCCTCGATCGTCTGAAAGGCGAGCGCCTTGGTCTTGGCCAGGCAGCTTTCGATGCAGCTCCCGCATCCCTGGCAATCCTCGACGTAGACCTGGACCCGGTAGGCGAGGCTCTTGTCGTTCTTGGTGTTGGCCTTCAGCGTCGCGAAGCTCGCCGGGGCGCCCTGGAGGTCGGCCGGGGCGATCTGCTTGGCCCGGATCGCGGCATGGGGGCAGACGAGGGAGCACTGGTTGCACTGGATGCAGTTCTCGGCGATCCAGCGGGGAACGAAGGGCGCGATGCCGCGCTTCTCGAGCCGGCTCGTGCCCGTCGGGATCCGCCCGTCCAGGGGCATCCTGGAGACGGGGACCGTGTCCCCCTTGAAGTGAAGGAAGGGGTCGATCACGCCACGGACAAACTCGTCGGACCCGTCGGGGACGAGCTTGGGGACGGGCGCGGACTTGGTGATCTTGGCCGGGACGGGGATCTCTTCGAGAGCGGAGGCCGCCCGGTCGACGGCGGCCCAGTTCATCTTGACGACCTCCTCCCCTTTCTTGATGAACGTCTTGTGAATGGCTTTCTTGATGAGGTCGATCGCCTCCTGTTCCGGAAGGATGCCGGCGATCTTGAAGAAGCAGGCCTGCATCAGGGTGTTGATCCGGCCGCCCAGACCCAGCTCCTGGGCGATCTTCAGGGCGTCGATATTGTAGACCTTGATCTTCTTGTCGATGATCGTCCGCTGCATGTCCTCGGTCAGGTTCTCGAAGACCTCGTCCGCCTTCCAGGTCGAGTTGAGAAGGAAGGTGCCGCCTTCGCGGATCCCTTCGAGGATGTCGTAGCGGCCGATGTAGGACGGCTTGTGAAGCGCGACGAACGTCGGATTGTTGACGAGATACTGGGACTGAATGGGGCTCTTGCCGAAGCGGAGGTGGGAGATCGTGACGCCGCCCGACTTCTTGGAATCGTACTGGAAGTAGCCCTGGGCGTAAGAATCCGTGTTTTCGGCGATGATCTTGATCGAGTTCTTATTGGCGCCGACCGTTCCGTCCGAGCCGTAACCCCAGAACTTGCAGCTGACGACGCCGGCGGGCGAGGTGTCGATCTGGGGACCGAGCGGGAGGGAAAGCCCCGTCACGTCGTCCTCGATCCCGACCGTGAACCCGTGTTTGCGGGCGCCGTCCAGGTTGTCGTAGACGGCCTTGACCATGGTCGGCGTGAACTCCTTCGAGGACAGGCCGTAGCGTCCCCCGACGATCTTGACGTCGCGCCCCTGGAGGGCGACGGCGACGTCGAGGAAGAGCGGTTCGGCCAGCGCTCCCGGCTCTTTGGTCCGGTCCAGGACGGCGATTGTCTTGACGCCGGCGGGCAGAGCCGCGGCCAGCGCCCGGGCGTCGAACGGCCGGTAGAGGCGGACCTTGACGGCGCCGAGCTTGGCGCCCCGCTTGTTGAGGGCGTTGATCGTCTCTTCGATCGTCTCCGAGCCCGAGCCCATGGCGATGATGACTTTGTCGGCGTCGGGCGCGCCGACGTAATCGAAGAGCTTGTAGGGCCGGCCGAGCGCTTTCCCGACCTTGTCCATGGCCGCCTGGACGATGGCGGGCGTCGCGTCATAGTAGGGGTTGACCGTCTCCCGCCCCTGAAAATAAACCTCCGGATTCTGCTGCCCGACCTTAATCATCGGGCTCTCGGGAGTCAGGGCGCTCCGCCGAAGGTTGGCCACGTCGCCGTACTCGAACAGCCCGGCCAGAGTCTCATAATCGACCAGCTCGATCTTCTGAACCTCGTTCGACGTCCGAAAGCCGTCGAAGAAAAGCAGGAAGGGGACCTTGGATTTGAGCGTCGCCAGGAAGCTGACGACGGCCAGGTCCTGGCATTCCTGGACCGATCCGGCCGCCACCAGGGCAAACCCCGTGTTCCTGGCGGCCATGACGTCCGAGTGGTCGCCGAAGATGGACAGGGACTGGCAGGCCAGCGACCGGGCCGAGACGAGGAAAACCGTCGGCAGCATCTCGCCCGCGATCTTGTGCATATTGGGGAGCATCAGCATCAGGCCCTGCGAGGCCGTGAAGGTCGTCGTCAGGGCGCCCGCCGTCAGGCTGCCGTGGACGGCGCCCGAAGCCCCGCCCTCGGACTGCATCTCGACGACCTGGACGGGGTGGCCGAAGATATTCTTGCGGCCGTCGGCGGCCCACTGGTCGGCCAGCTCGCCCATCGTCGAGGAGGGCGTGATCGGATAGATCGCCGCGACTTCAGAATAGGCGTAGGCGACATGCGTCGCGGCCTCGTTGCCGTCGACGGCTTTGAAGCGCTTGCTCATAGATGGTCTCCTTCGTCGGATTCGGTTCTATCGAGAAACCAAACAGTTTATTATGCTCTTTCCGTCCCAAATTTCAACCGAAATTCTTCCTGTCAGTCCCTGAGCTCGGTCCGTCCCTCGAGCGCCTTCCGGATCGTGACCTGGTCTGCGAAATCGATGTCCGATCCGACCGGGAGCCCCATCGCCAGCCGGGTGATCCTGGCGCCGCAGTCCTTGAGGAGCCGGACGAGGAAGAGGGCCGTTGCCTCGCCCTCCACGGTCGGGTTGGTGGCCAGGATGATCTCGCGGAAGCGGCCGGCCTTGACCCGCTCCAGAAGGCGGTCGACCTTGAGCTCGTCGGGCCCGACGCCTTTGAGCGGGGCGAACGCCCCCAGCAGGACGTAGTAGCGGCCGTGGAACGCGCCGCTCTTCTCGATCGAGGCGATGTTGAACGGCTCCTCGACGACGCAGAGGACCTCGTCGCTGCGGGAGAGGTCGGCGCACAGCGCGCAGGGGTCGACGTGGGTGATGTTATTGCAGCGCGAACAGTAGAACACGGAACGTTTGGCGTCCCGGATGGCGTCGGCCAGCCGGTCGCCGTCCTCGGCGGGCAGGCCCAGGATATGGAAGGCGATCCGCTGGGCCGTCTTGGCCCCGATGCCGGGGATGCGGCGCAACTCCTCGATCAGCCGGTTCAGGGGTTCCGCGAACTCGAACATCAGAACAACCCGGGAATCTTGAGGCCGGCCCCCAGGCCGCCCAGCCGCCGGGCGGTCTCCTCGTCGACCTTGGCCGCGGCGTCCCGGACGGCGGCCGTGACGAGATCCTGGAGCATTTCGACGTCGGAGGGGTTGACGACCTCGGGATCGATCCGGAGGGCGACGAGGTTCTTGTGCCCGTCCAGGCTGGCCGCGACCATGCCGCCGCCGCTCGTCCCCTCGACCCGCAGCTCTGCGAGCTCCCTCTGCATCTTCTCCTGCATGTCCTTGGCGGCCTGGAGCATCTTCTGCATCTGACCCAGGTTCTTCATGTCAGTCCTCCTCGTCGGGCTTGGTCATGGGCTCGACGGCCACGACCTGGGCCTTGAAGGTTGCGTCGAAGGTTTTAAAGGACGGGTCCTTGAGGGCGGCTTCGAGGTCGCGGGCCCGACGGAGGCGGTCGCTCCCCGTCCCGCGCGCCGCCGCGGGCGACCTCTCGGGCGGGGACTCCTTCTCGCGGCCGGGAACGTCGGGCGGAGGCGGCGGGGCCGGTCGGCGCGCCTCGGCCGCCGGGATGCGCTCGCGCGGCGGGAAGGACGCGGCGGCCGCCGCCGGACGCGCCGGCTCCGGCTCGAGACCCGGGCCGGCAACCCCCAGCTCGCGCTTGAGGCGGCTCAGGTCCTCGAGCATCTCGCCGATCGGGACGAGCTTTTGGAACTGGCTGAGCCGAACCATGGCCGTCTCGAAATAGATCCGGGGGTGGGACGAAAACTTCAGGCCGGCCTCGCCCTGTTGAAGGGCAGTCAGGTAGCGGAGCAGGTCCTCGACGCCGGTCTTCTCGGCCTCGGCCCGCAACGCCGCGAGCGCCTCGTCGCCCAGCGGCAGGAGGTCGCTCGGCTCGGCGATAGCGCGGACGAGAAGAAGATTCCGGAAATGACGAATGAGCTCCTTGTAGAACGCCCGGAGGTCGTAGCCGCGTTCGATGACCGCCTCGACCAGGGGGAAAAGCGCGGCCGGACGCCCCTCGATGACCGCCGAGGAAAACTCCAGGAGGAGCCGGCGGTCGATGAGGCCCAGGATCTCCTTGAGGGCTTCGTCGCCGACCTCGTTTCCGCAGAAGGCGACGGCCTGGTCGAGAAGGCTCTCGGCGTCTCGGAGGCTCCCCTGCGAAACGTCGGCGATGAGATGGAGGCCCGCCGGCGAGATCGTGATCCGCTCGCGGGCGGCGATCATCGCCAGGTGCTCGGCCATCTCCCGCTGGCCGATATTCCGGAACTCGAAGTGCTGGCAGCGGGACAGGATCGTCGCGGGGACTTTTTGGTATTCCGTCGTCGCGAAGATGAAGACGGTCGAGGGCGGGGGCTCCTCGAGCGTTTTGAGCAGAGCGTTGAAGGCCGGGCCCGTGACCTGATGGACCTCGTCGATGATGATGACCTTGTAGCGGCTCTGGATCGGCTTGTAGCGGACGGCCTCGCGGAGCTGGCGGATGTCGTCGATGCCGCGGTTCGAGGCGCCGTCGATCTCGAGGACGTCCAGGGCGCGGTCCTCGTTGACGCCGACGCAGGACTCGCAGACGTTGCAGGGCGTCGGCGTCGGGCCCTGGGCGCAGTTCAGGGCCTTGGCCAGGATCCGGGCCGCCGTCGTCTTTCCGACGCCCCGCATCCCCGAGAAGATATAGGCTTGGGCGACCCGGTTGGCCCTGATCGCGTTCTGGAGGGTCTGGACGACGGCCTTCTGGCCGACGACGTCCTCGAACGTCT
>JAFGBC010000197.1 GCA_016933355.1 Candidatus Aminicenantota bacterium | reverse complement strand
GCGTAATAGAGCGCGTAGAGCCCTCCGGCGGAATGGGCGACCAGAATGTAGGGAGGCTCATAACCCGCGGCGGGCAGGAATTCTCTCAGCTCGGCCACGATGCGCTCGGCCGTCCGCGGCTCTGCCGTCTTCGTGCTCCGCCCGTATCCCAGCCGGTTGTACATGACGACCGTCGCGACGTCGCGGACGCTCCAGTAGACGCTCTTCCAGGTATCCATCGTGTTGCCCAGCCCCGACAGAAAGACGATCGGCGGCCGGCCACGGCCGGTCCGGGAATACTCGACCTTGCGACCGTCGCCGATCGACGCCCTGTGCAACACATAGGCCCCGCAGCTGGCGAGAATCGACGCGGCGACGGTGAGCGCCGCCGCGGCCACAACCGCTCTTCGCTTATCGGCTTTTGTCCCCGTTTTTATCATGGTTCGCGCACTCCGTCGGCATTCTATCACACTCGGCCGGGTTCTCGACCGCGCCGTCACGTTCTTTGAGGGTGAGCCGATGAGGTTCACGTAGACATGCCCCTTGACTTTGCTTATTCCCGGCGTTATATATAAACCAATTCAAACAATTTAGCGGGGAGGACAAAATGAGGAGAAGAGTTTTTATCCTTAGCTTATTCGTCGTGGCATCATATTATCCCCATACCGTCGAAGCCTTCGAGGAGAGCCGCCAAGCGGGAATGTGGAATTTAAAAGATCCTCAAGTCGCAGTATCTAAGAATATTATGGGAGGCGAACCAGGATTAGAGGTTCAACAAATCGCGGAAAAAGGGATCTTCATAGAGATCTCGGGATGGCTATCTGCCAAGGATCTCACTAACGCGTCCATCAAGTTATCCCAGATTACGCTGTCAGGATCAACACTGAGCGGAGACTTGGAAGCTTCATGGCAACTCCATCCACACGGTCTGGGAATGGCCATAGGTAAGAATCGTTATTATGAACTCCCTCATACAATCGTTAAAGGCATTAAAACCGTTGAGCATAGTATGAGTGGTAAGTATCGCTTTGGAAAGGCCGATGTCAATTCGGAAGCCACCCTATTCCTTTTAAAGAACCCAACCTTTGTATGCTTGGCATTCTTGGTACCCGAACAAGCGCAAAAAGAGCTGATACTGTTTTTTGGCGATGCGAAGTTCAATCTCACGTTGCCTGCTTCTTGAGCCGGCCGGGCGGCTCCGCTATAATGGGCTGACTTCGGACGAGGAGAACGCCCATGACGCCCGCCGGCTCGGACCAGGTCCTGACGCTGTTCAAAGATTGCGACGCCCTTCTTCAGGGCCATTTCAAGCTGACCTCGGGGAAGCACTCCGAGTGGTACTTCGAGAAGATCCGACTCATCGAGAAGCCGGCCGCGCTCGAGAAGATCGTCGACATGCTCGCCGATAAAATCAAGGCCGACCGTCTCGATTTCGACTACGTGGTCGGCCCCGCCTACGGCGCCATCGCCATCGGGTTCCTGACCGCTCTCAAGCTCGGCAAAAAGTTCGCCTTCACCCAGCGCGTCGATGAAAAAATGTCTTTGCGCTCGGGATTCGCCGGGATCGAAGGCGCCGGGGCGATCATCGTCGAGGACATCCTGACCACGGGCGGCTCGATCCAGGAAACGGTCGACTGCCTCAAGGCCCGCAACGTCGCGGTCGCCGGCATCTACTGCCTCGTCGACCGGAGCGCCGGCGCCGTCCTCATCGAGGGGAAGCCCGTCGGGAGCCTGCTGGCGCTCAAGGTCGAAGCCTTCGAGCCGGAGGCTTGCCCCTTCTGCAAGGCCGGACGCCCGCTGACGAAGCCGGGCGCCTCGGACAAGAAAGCCTGAGCCGCCGCCGCCCTCCGGCTCAAAGAATCCGGACCGGGATCGCCCCCTCGAGCCAGACCGCTCCGGACGCGTCCGTCCAACGGAGGCCGAGGCTGTAGTCGGCCGGGGCGAGGGACTCCAAGCCCACGTCGAGCATCACGTTCCAGAGGCCCGTCTTCTTGGTCCACTCGCCGAAGACGACGACGGCCGGGACGGCGACGGCGTCCGCCTCCGCGCCGCCGGCGCGCGCCGCGGCGGCGCTCAAAACCGCGCCCTTGGGGTCCTGCGGCGAATGGGCCTGGATGAGGAGCCCGGCTCTCCTTCCCCGCTGAACGCGGGCGACCGCCATCGGGTAGAACGTGTAGTTAGGGACGTCGAGGTTCCCGTCTTCGTGGGTCATCGCGAAGGGCACGACCATGGCCTTGTCCGTCTTGACGAGGTTCCCGACAACCGCCGTCAGGAGCGCGGCCGCCCCGCCCTCCGGGAGCGCCGGGACGTCGACCGTGCGCTCGACGGCGCCCATCTCGTCGACGCCCCGGTTGTAGAGGGCGAGCGTCGCCCGGTAAGTCCCGGGCTTGATCTCGGTCTCCTGCGATGCGCAGCTCCAGCCGAAGTATTCCGCGTTCCGGATCCTCTCCAGAAAGGCCGGCGCCAGGACGATCGGAATGGCGGTTTCGGTCAGGAATCCGGACGTTCCCGAGGGATCGTCCAGGACGATCTTGAACTTGAGGACGGCCGGCTTGTCCTCGCTTTCCCGACCCGCGACGAGCTTGCGGACCGGCAGGGCCGTCTGAACCCAGAGCCGATATTTATTCCGTCCCCGGGCGAAGGGAACGACCCGGGCTTCGAAGGAGATATCCGTGAACAGGGTCGGATTGTAGGCGGCCGAGGCGAAGGTCAGGGATTCCTTGTGGTCGTCCGTGTAGTCCAGGAATCCCGGCCGGCAGCGGACGTCCGTTCCCGGCCGCAGAACCTTGACTTCGATCTTGTGATATTTGCCGTCGGCCTTCTTCCGTTTCGGGGTGTAGCTCAGCTCGTAGTACTGGGCAAAGTCGCGTTCTATGACCCGGGCGAAATCCTCGAACTTATCCGCGCCCAGGAACGCGGCGCCCCCCGTGTCGTCGGCCAGGGTCTTAAGACTGGCAAGCTCGCTCCGCTTGATCTCGGCGATCTCGTCGGGGCGCTTGGTGCCGGCCTGGCCGACCCGGCTCCGGCCGATCGCCCGCGGGTAATTGTCGAAGGCTATGTCGCCCAGGACATAGCGCAGGTAATTGTCGGGGTCCAAAGCATAGAAGCTGATGTTGTGGGAGTTCGCGAATCGGACGAGGTCGTCGAAGATCTCCGAGCCCGTCCGGAAGCCCTTCTGGCCGAGAACCTTGAACGGGTCCCGGATCTTGGCCGCCGCGACCTGGGACTGGACGGCCGTCGTGTCGGCGAGGGGCGCGCCCCCGAAAAAGCGGATGAAGGACAGGGAGGGAACCCCGCCGCTGATGAAGAGGAGCGACTTGCAGCCCTCGAGGTCCTTCACGATGTTCATGACGCCGAGCAGCCCATTGATCGACTTCTCGAAGCGACGCCGCGTTTCGGCCTCGAAGACGGCCTGGTTGCTTTGAGACAGGATATCTCCGGCATCGGGCGTCTCGGCCCGGCTCGGCGCGGCTCCGTCGATGAGGGAGGGCACGATCAAGCTGTCAGCCGACTTTTCGACCCAGATGCTCCCGGTCGCCTTGTCGACGGCCCGGGCGATGAGCGCCCGGTCCCGCGTCAGCGGCTGAAGAAGGACCATCCGGCCGTCCTCGGCCAGCTCGAAGACGACGATCTCCCGGCCGACCTCGAGCAGCCCGAGGAGCTTGGCCAGGATCTCCGGCTTGCTCCGGTCGAGCATCCGCCTGATGGTGTTGATGGAGTCGAAGACGACGACGAAGCGGCTGTCGCGGGGGGCGCGGGGCGCTCCCGGAGCGTCCGGGGAGACGGCGGGCTCCGCCGCGTCGCGCCTGAAGCGGATGAGCTCGACCGATTCGACATCCATCTTCTTGCCGTCCTCGAAGACCTCGAAATCGGACGGGGCAAGGTCCGCGACGAAGCGGCCGTCGCG
>JAFGBC010000196.1 GCA_016933355.1 Candidatus Aminicenantota bacterium | reverse complement strand
TGGACGCCGGACGCCCGCAGCCTGGCGCACAACCCGGAGCAGCCCGCGCCGGCGTCCGCCAGAAGAAAATTCGCGGCTCCGGAGAAGACGCGAAGACCCAGGCGCCTCAATCCCGCGGCGAGCCGCCGCCTCTCCGCGATGAGCTTTCCTTTCATCCGGCGCAGGTCGGCGTCCGCGCTCAGCGCGGCCTCCGCGGCGACGAGGGCGGCCGCGTTGACCGAATACGGCGGAAGCGCTTGCTCGATCCGCGCCAGGAGAGCCGGGCCGGCCGCGACGTAGCCGAGCCGGAGCCCGGCCATCCCCTGGAACTTGGAGAAGGATCCGACGACCGCGAGGTTGGGTCGGGAGCGGACGAGTCGGGCGAAGCACGGCCCCGCGAACGGCGCGTAGGTTTCGTCGAGAAGGACGTCCGCGCGGCCGGCCCGGTCGAGGAGTCGCAGGAGATCGGCGCGGGCGAGCCGCGTCCCGGTCGGGTTGTTGGGCGACACGATAACGACCAGACGCGGACGCCGGCCGAGGGCTCGGCAGGCGGCAGCCAGCGGAAAGCGGAATCCCTCCCGGTAGGGAACCTCGAAAACCCGCGCCCGCCGCCTCCGGGCCGCCTCGCCGTAGAACGAAAAGGTCGGCACCGGGAGAATCAGCTCGTCGCCCGGCTTGAGGACGGCCTCGAAGACGGCCTGGATGGCCTCGTCGGCTCCGTTGGTGAGGCGCAGCGCGGCGGGGGGGACGCCCAGAGCCCCGGCGACGCGCGCCGCCGTCGGGCCGGCGTCGGGGTAGGTTCGGATCGCCTCGCTCCCGATCGTCCGGACGGCCCGGACGACGGCCGGCGGCGGGCCCCAGGCGTTCTCGTTGAGGTCGAGCTTGAGCGTCACGGCACGACCTTCTCGAAGCGCGACTCCAGGATGTCGCAGGCGCCCAGCTTCTTGAGCCGAGGGATGAGCCGGGCGGCCTCGGTCCGCTCGACCGCGACCTTGACGGCGTACCCGCTCCGGCCGTAGAGCGGGGCGACGGTCGGCGAGCGCATACAGGGCAGCCGTTTCACGATCGCCTCGAGCCGCCCGGACGGCACGTTCATCTCGATCATGACCCGGCGGCGCGCGTCGAGGACCGACCGGAAAAGAAGGAGCAGCTCTTCGACCTTGTCCCTCTTCCAAGGACGGTCGAGCGCTCGGGGGTGGACGATGACCCGAGTTGTCGACTCAAGAATGACGGCCAAGATTCGCAAGCCGTGCCCGCACAGCGTCCGGCCGGTTGCGACGTTGTCGATGATCATGTCCGCGTCGTCGGGCGGGAAGACCTCGGTCGCGCCGAAGGTCCTGAGAAGGACGTAATCGAAGCGGTTGGCGTCCAGGTATGTTCGCGCGATCCGCTCGTACTCGGAGGCGACGACGATCCTCCGCCGCCGCAGCGCCCGTCCGGACAGGCCGGCCGGGACGGCGGCGACGACCCGGACGGGGTCGAAGCCGAGGTCCAGGACCTCCCGGACCGCGGCGCCGGCTTCCCGGACCCAGTCGGCGCCCGCGAACCCGAGGTCGTGGGAACCGAGCTCGATCAGCTTGGGAATGTTCTGGGGCTTGATGATCTTGGCCTCGAGGTCCGGCCAGGACACCTTGGGATGGTAGACACGATCGTCGGCCTCGACGCCGACGCCGGCGTCGTTGAGCAGCCGGGCGACCTCGGGATAGAGCCGCCCCTTGGGCAGGACCAGGCGCAGACGCCCGGCGATCTTGGACGGAGCCATGGGAAACCTCCTCGCACAGAGAACAGCCTGAGAAAAGAAAGGAGGCGGGGGCGGGTCGTCTATCGGGCGCGGGAGCGCCCGTGGCGGACGTGGAGGGACACCGCGACCGCAACGGCGGGCCGGCGCGTGTCCTTGTTCATGCGGCGGATGATAGAAAAATCCCCGGCGACTGTCAAGCGATATTTTTCGTTCGGCGTCAGCGGTAAACCGCGAAGCCGAGGATCGCGGCGCCCAAGATGACGAAGATGGGGTTGACCCGCGTCGCCGTCAACAGCGCGAAGGTCGCGGCCACGATCAGGATCTTGTCCCAGCCGCCGGCGAGCGCCGGGCCCCAGCCGGCCGGCTTGACGCCGAAGACGCTCAGGGCCATATCGTAGGCCGTCCAGAGGAGAAGACCGACCACGACGGGCCGCACCGCCTTGAGCATGGCCTTGACGGTCGGGCTGTCCTTGACGCCGAAGAAATAGACGACCATGAGGAGCATCAGGAGGGTCGTGGGCAGGACGGTGCCGGTGACGGCCGCGACCGCGCCCGGGACGCCGGCCAGCTTGTAGCCGACGAAGGCCGAGACCTGGGGGGCGATCGGCCCGGGCAGGGCGTTGCCGGTCGCCACGGCGTCGGCGAATTCGGCCGACGTCGCCCAGCCGGCCGCCGTCACCTCGCGCTGCATGAGGGCGAGCGAGGCCGGCCCGCCGCCCCACGAGAACAGGGCCACGCGGCTGAAGAGGACGAAGATCTTCCAAAGCACGTTCGACTCCCCTTTCGGCTCAATATTCCCGGTAATCGCTCTCGCAGTTCCGGACGGTCGCGATGAGCTGCCAGCGGCTCTTGACGCCCAGCTTCCGGTAGATGTTCGAAACGTGGGTCTTGACGGTCTTGACCGAGACGAAGAGCTCGCCGGCCATGTCTCGGCCGCTCTTGCCCTCGAGGAGGAGGCGGACGATCTCCTGCTCCCGCATCGAAATCTGGTGCCGGGCGAAGAAGCCGGCCAGGGCGCCCTCCCGGACGGGCTCGAGCGGATGGCGGCGATAATATCCGCGAAGAAAGATCCAGAGATAAAGAAGGGGCGGGACGTGCATGAAGAATTCGAGGACGGGATACGTGTAGCAGAGAAAGCCCCGGCTCTTCATGAACAGCGCGGAGACGCCGTAGACGACGTAGGCGGCGGCGTAGAGGCCGGTGAAGACGCGGAGCCCGCGCGTCCGGTCCGGGTCGTTCCCCGGCGCCGGGCCGAGCGTCGCCCAAAGGAAGAGGGCGAAGACGGCGCCCCGGTTGACGACGGTGAAAACGAGCAGGATGAGCTCGAACAGAGGAAGCCCGGGGACGGGCGACGCCAGCCGCGTCTTATCGGCCGTCAGGAAATAGCCGGCCAGGGCGGCGGCCTCGGCCAGGAAGAACAGGACCTGGAGCAGGACGGGGAAGCGCCGGCCCCGGATTTCGAGGATCATCCGGATGAAGAAATAGACGGCCAGGACCAGGCAGGGCCAGGCCAGCAGACGGAAAACCAGGGCGACCGAGGCCGCGATTTCGGGAGAGGGCTTATGCTTGGCCAGGAGCTCCATGGACAGGAAGCGGCCGATAACGTCGAGGACCCCGAACGCGTAGGCAAACCCGAGGGCGTTGACGTAGAAGAGAAGCATCCGCTGCGGATACTTGAGGAACAGACGCGTCGCGCCCCAGACCGAGGCTCCGGCCACGGCGGCGAGACCGGCGAAGGCGGCCAGATTGTCCATGACTTCGGCTCATTCTTAGCACGCCCGGACCGGCTCCGTCAATAACGCCGAAGCCTTTGAGAAGTATCCCTGTAGCCATAATGAACGGACATGGAAAGCGATCTTCGCTCCCCGTTCCGGTCAAGACCGCCTGAGACGTCCGAACGACAAGGCTCGAGTTTCATCTGCCTCGTCAGGGCTCGTGGC
>JAFGBC010000195.1 GCA_016933355.1 Candidatus Aminicenantota bacterium | reverse complement strand
GCGCGGCGAGCGGGCTGCTCTTCTTGGCCCAGGCGGTGAAGGCCGCCACCTCGGGCCCGACGGCGTCCCGCTTCTCGGGCGCGCACCGCGCGCAATACACGCCGTCCCGCCGCGGCGACAGCCAGCCCTCGCCCGCCAGCGACGTCCGGCAGCCTTTGCAGCGGCGGAACTCGGGAAGCCAGCCGTTGATCCTCAGGAACCACGACTCGAAATAGCGGCACAGGAGCCGGACATCGCCCTTGTCCTTGAAGCCGCGCAGGAGGCTGAGCAGGAGCCGGTACAGGACGTCGTCGCTGGAGCGGGAGGGCGAGAACTCCACGATCAACTCGGCGATATAGGACAGGGCGCAGGCGACGTCCGGCTCGCGCTGGACGTCGAAGAACGACTCGAGAAGGTCGCAGTTCGAGATCGTGACCAGCTCTTGGCGTTCCTTCTCGTAGTAGAAGGTCCGGACGCGGGACATCGGCTCCAGGGTCGACCCGAAGCGGTTCGCGAACTTGCGGGCGCCCTTGGCGACGCCCTTGACGACGCCCTTGTCGCGCGTGAAGACGACGACGAGCTTGTCCTGCTCCCCGACCGGGTAGGTCCTGAGGACGACGCCTTCGGATTGTTCGAGCGGCATGGCCCGGCGGCCCCCGGCCTCAGTCGATCAGGGTGATGTTGAGGGCCTTGATCCGGCCCCGGAGGTGCTCGTCCTCGACGCCCAGGGCCCGGGCCGCCCGGCCCAGGTCCCAGCGGTTCCGGGTCAGGACGCGGTGGATGAAATGCCGCTCGTACTCCTCGAGGGCCTGGTGGAGCGTGAGGCCGCCGGCCAGGCCGGGCGCGACTTCGAGTTCCCGGGCCTCGACCAGGAGCGAGAGATGGGCGGCGTCGATCTCGGGCTCGGCGACCATGATTACGAAGCGCTCGATGACGTTCATCAGCTCGCTGACGTTGCCCGGCCAGGCGTAGTTCAGGAAGGCCTCGACGGCGGCCGGGGCCATCGTCTTGGGCTTCTTGCCGTACTCGTCGGCGAAGTCGCGCAGGAAGGCGTCGATCAGGACCGGGATGTCCTCTTTGCGTTCGCGCAGGGGCGGGATGATGAGCGGGATGACGTTGAGCTTGAAGAAGAGGTCCTCGCGGAACTTGTCCTTGGCGATGAGCTCCTTGAGGTTCTTGCCTGTCGCGGCCACCAGCCGGACGTCGACGGGCACCGGCTCGGCCGACCCGAGCGGCTCGTACTCCTGCTCCTCGAGGACGCGGACGAGCTTGGCCTGGGTCTTGAGACTCATCTCGCCGATCTCGTCCAGGAAGAGCGTTCCGCCGTCGGCGAGCAAGAACTTGCCCTTCTTGTCCTTGGCGGCGAGCGGGACGTGGTCGCGGACGTACCCGAACAGCTCGCTCTCGATGACCTCGTCCGGAGCGGCCGCGCAGTTGATCTCGACGAAGCGGCGGCCCTTGCGCCGGCTCTGCTGGTGGATGAGCCGGGCGATGACCTCCTTGCCCGTCCCGTTCTCGCCGTAGATCAAGACGCGGCCGTTGGAGGGCGCCGCCGTCCCGATCTCCTCGCGGAGCTTGCGGATCGAGCGGCTCTCGCCGGCCAGGTGGTAGCGGGTCTTGGTCTTCTCGCGGAGCTCGATGTTCTCGACCTCGAGCCGCCGCTGGCGGAGGGCGTTCTGGACGGTGACGACGACTTTCTCCAGCGAGAGGGGCTTTTCCAGGAAGTCGTAGGCGCCCAGCTTGGTGGCCTGGACGGCCGTCTCGATCGTCCCATGGCCGGAGATCATGACGACCAGGGGGGACTCCTCGCCCGGCTTGACGCGCTTCAGGACGTCGAGCCCGCTCATCTCGGGCAGCCAGACGTCGAGGAGGAGGAGGTCGAAGTTCTGCTTCTCGAGGAGGCGCAGCCCGTCCTCGCCCGACTCGGCGGTCTGGACGGCGTAGCCTTCGTCCTCGAGGATGCCCTGCAAAGAGGAGCGGATGTTCGACTCGTCGTCGATGACCAGGATCTTGTCCTTGCTCATGGCGCGCGGCCTCGCTTGACGGCGGAATCAGGCCGGGATCCGGATCGTGAACCGGGCGCCGTTCGGCTTGAGGTTCTCGACGCCGACCGTCCCGTTGTGGTCGCTCACGATCTGGCTGACGATGGCCAGCCCCAGACCCGAGCCCTTCTTCTTGGTCGAGAAGTGGGGCATGAAGAGCTTGCCCAGGTCCTCGGACGAGATGCCCGGGCCCGTGTCGGAGACCTCTATTCTAACCGTTTGCTCCGATTTGTCAAAGGCGGTCGCGACGCGGAGCGTCCCCTTCCGGTTCATGGCCTCGATCGCGTTGTCGAAGAGGTTGATCAGGGCCCGCTTCATCTGCTCCGGGTCGAGCGGGACGGGCCGGGGCACGTCGGCGGCCAGGAGCGTCTCGAAGTCCACCTCCTCGAAGATGCCCTTGAACAGCCCGACGACCTGGCCGATGACGGCGTGGAGGTCGGAGGGCTGGAGGCGGACACCGGGCATTCGGGCGAAGGTCGTGAACTCGTCGACCAGGGACTTGATCGTCCTCGTCTCCTCGATGATCGTCCGCGCCCCTTCCTGGACGACGTCGGCCGCGCGCTCGTCCCGCTTCTGGAGGGTCTTGATGATCCGCTCGGCCGAGAGCTGGATCGGGGTCAGCGGGTTCTTGATCTCGTGGGCGACGCGCTGGGCGATCTCCTTCCAGGCCGCGATCCGCTGGGCCTTGATGAGCTGGGTCAGGTCGTCGAGGACGACGATCAGGCCGGTGAACTCGTCGGCCGGCGTCCGCAGCGGCGAGAGGGCCAGGGCGACCGTCGTGCCCTGGCCGTTGGCGCCGACCCGGATCTCCTTGTCCGAGAGCCGGTAGCGGTTCCGGAGCCCGCCGTCGATCGTCTTGACGACCTCCTCGAAGCGGGGGTCGGACAGGACGGCCCGGTAGCCGAGCCCGACGACCTCGGCCCCGGTCAGGGCGAGCATGTCGCGGGCCGAGGGGTTGATGGTCGTGATCAGGCCGCCCGCGTCCAGGGTGATGACGCCGGTCTGAATGTTGTCGAGGACAGCCTCGATGTAGCTCTTGCGGGCCTCGACTTCGGACGTTTTCTGGGCGATGCGGGCCTGGCCGTCCTTGAGGTCGAAGATCATCTGGTTGAAGGACTCGATCAGGGTCCCCAGCTCGTCGGTGGCCGTGTCCTCGACGCGGACCGACAGGTTCCCGCGCGAGACCTCGCGCGTCGCCTGGGCCAGTTTCTCGATCGGGACCGTGATCCCCTTGGCCAGCTGGAAGCCGATCCAGGTCGCGGCGAAGACGATGAGGAGGGTCACGAAGATGAGGGTCATCAGGTAGAAGGTCTTGACCGGGACGCGCTGGACTTTGAGCTGCCCGTAGCGGTCGACGTAGGCGGAGATGTTGGCGATCCGCTGAGCGTAGCTCTGGGGCAGGAACTTGCCGGTCGCGACCAGGACGTTGCCGACGCCGGGCAGGGCGAAGGACACGCCGCGCCGGATCATCTCGCCGTTCCCGAGCGGCTCGATGCTGCGCAGCAGCTCGCCGAGCTGAGCGCGCTTGACGATGTTCTTCTTGAGGTCCTGGTAGTCCTGGAGGGGGAGCTCGGGGTTGAGGTAGGTGAAGAGCTCCTCGTCCTCGAGGAAGATCCCGATCTCGTCCAGCTTGTACTCCTTGAGCTTCTCGCGCACGAGCTCGCGGAGGGCGACCCGGCTCTCAGGGGCGACCAGGTTCTGGCGCTTGATCGTCCGGGCCAGCTCCTGGGCGTAGTGGTAGGTCAGCTCCTCGCTGCTCCGGTAGAAGCCGTCGGCGACGCTCTGGGTGTCGGCCAGGATCCGGTCGAGCGGCGTCTGGAACCAGCTCTCGATGTTGCGGGAGATGAGGTCGCTCGCGAACAGGAAGAGGAGGAGGGTCGGGATGAAGGACAGGGCCGTGAAGAAGAAGACGAGCTTGGTTTTGAAGTGCGAGCCGGCGACCTTCCGTTTCCGCTCGAGCTGGAGCTTGATCAGGTTGCGGCCGAGGAGGAGGGCTAGGATCATGAACAGCAGGAAGACGATGATCTGGAGCGAGGAGAGGAGGATCTTGGTCAGCGAGGTCGGCGAGAACTCCTGCGACTCGCTGATGAAGAAGGTGATCGAGAAGAACAGGATGATGAGCAGGATGATGAAGGCCCCGATGAACCGCGAGCCGCGTCTCTTGGCCTCGTCGGGACCCATCGCCTATTTCCAGAAGTCGCCCTTGGTGTCGGGCGTGATGCGGATGTTCTTGACGACGGCGCCCGAAGCGCCGAAGGACTTGAGCGGCCGGCCGTTGAGCGCGCCCGCGACGCCGCCCGCGTTGCCCAGATGGAGGAGGATCTCGGCGCCGGCCTCGATCCGGGCCGTGGCGCCGGCGGGCCGGAGGCCGTCGAGCTTGACCGCGCCGTCGGCGAAGGCCTGGATCCAGGTCTCGTCCGTGAAGGCCAGCTCGAGGATCAGTTCCTGGCTTTCGGCCGGGGGCGCGGAGGGGGCGGGACCGGCGGCGGGAAAGGCGGAGGATTCGGAGGGCGTATCCGGGACGGGGACGGCGGGAGCGTTCGAGACAACGGCTTGACGCTCCGCGGCGGCCGGAGGCTCGGGCTTTTCATCGCGATTTTTGAGGAAGACGAACAGGGTCAGTCCGATCGCGGTGGCGCTGAAGATGAAAAAAACCGCGTTCTTGAGCGGGGAGGGCAGGGGTTTGGCGTGAGGCCTCCGCCGCGCCGCCTCTTCGTTCGGCGCCCGGGACTGAGCCCGGCGGGCCCGCGGCTCGTAGCGCGCCAGGATCTCCTTCTCGTCCAGGCCCACCGATTTGGCGTAGGCGCGGATGACGCTCCGGGCGAAGAAATCGCTCCGGAAGGCGGCGAAGTCGTCCTCCTCGAGAGCCGCAAGGAATCTACGGTTGATTCGGGTCGCGGCGGCGATCTCCTCGAGTCTCATCCCTTTCGCTTCGCGGGCGGCCTTGAGTTCGGACCCGAGGGGTGGCATGACAGGGAAAATTGTAGGTTAAGGGCGGGGGCCTGTCAAATGGGCGAGGAAGGGGGG
>JAFGBC010000194.1 GCA_016933355.1 Candidatus Aminicenantota bacterium | reverse complement strand
GCGCTCTTCATCCACTTCGCGAGCGACGCGCGGAGACCGTCCCAGCGGACGCGACCGGCCAGATTCTCGAGCTCCGCGAAATCCCGGTCCAAGTCGTAGAGCTCCGGAATGGGCGACTCGATATACTTCTTCCGGTCCTGGATGACGCCGCGCAGCGGCGCCCAGCCGCGGCTATAATAGGGATAGAGCGATTCGAAATAGAGCGAACGCTCGGGGAACGCCTTGCCCCGGACGGCGGGCATCAGGGAGAGGCCGGGAAGGCCGCGCGGCGGCTTGACGCCCAGGGCGTCGCAGACCGTGGGGAAGATATCCATGTGGGCGACGCCGGCGTCGGACCGGCCGGGTCGGCCTCCGGGCGAAAGGACGATGAGCGGCACCCAGATCGTCGCGTTGTAGGCGAAGTAGGCGTGGGTCGCCTCTCCGTGCTCGCCCAGCGATTCGCCGTGGTCCGCGGTCAGGACGACGAGCGTCCGGCCGGCGAGCCCCGTCTCCTCCAGCCAGGAGAACAGCGCGCCGAGGGCGGCGTCTACGTAGGCGACCTCGCCGTCATAGGGACTCTGCGCGAACGACCGGTCATAGGGAGCGGGCGGACGGTAGGGTTCGTGCGGGTCGAAGCAGTGGACCCAGACGAACCAGGGCGAGGCCGGGGCGGCCTTGAGCCAGCCCATGGCGCGCCCGACGACGGCCTCGGCGCTCCTCTCGACATAGAAGGCGTCGCCGCGGGCGCTCTGGCTGCCGAAGTCGTCATCGTAGAGGTCGAACCCCTGGTCGAGCCCGAACCGGGAGTCGAGCGGATAGGCGCCGACGAAGGCGGCCGTCGCGTAGCCCTCGGCCTTGAGATGTTCGGCCAGCGTGAGCATCTCGGGGCGGACGACGAACCCGGAGTTGTCGTGGACGCCGTGGGTCAGCGGCGTCGCCCCGACCATGATGTTGGCGTGGGACGGCAGGGTCGTCGGCGTATGGGCAAAGGCGCGGCTGAAGATCGTGCCCCGGGCGGCCAGGCGGTCGACGTTCTCGGTCCGGACATGATCGAACCCGTAGCAGCTCAGCCGGTCGGTCCGCAGGGTGTCGATCGTGACGAGCAGGACGTTCCAGCGCGGTTTGGCTTTGGCCGGCGCGGACGTCGGGAGGCCGAATAGGGCGCAGGCCGCGAGCGCTGTTGCCGCGGCCGTCCGGCGGACGAGGGTTCGTCTCCGGACGGCTGGCTGGGGCCGACGGCCGGCGTGCGCGCTCATCCCGGGGATTATTCTATGTCCCGGACCGGGCCCCGTCAACAAGCCGGCGCCTCAGCGGTCCTGGATCCGACCGGGACCGGTGCGCCCCGTCCGCGCATTCGTCTCTCAGTTCCCGGGCTGGACTTTGTAAACGCCCGCGCCCGCGCTCCCGGCGTAAAGGGTCGCCTGGTCTTTGGGGTCGAAGACGAGGCTGAAGACCATGACGCCCGGGCAGAGCCCGGCGCCGAAAGACATCCAGTTCGCGCCGCCGTCCTTGCTCCGGTAGACGCCGAGGTCCGAAACGCCCGCGTAGAGGTCCTGGGCGTTCTTCGGGTTCACGGCGAAAGCGTCGATGTAACGGCAACTGGGCAGGCCGTTGTTGATCTCCGTCCAGCTCGCGCCGTGGTTGATGCTTTTATAAGCGCCGTTGCCCCCGCTGCCGGCGTAGAGGACGCCGGCCGCGTCGATCGTCAGGTTGTAGATGTTATAGCCCTTCAAGCCGGCGGAGGAAAAGGCGGTCCCGCCCGCCGTCCCGCGCCAGACGCCGTCCTGGGTGGCGGCGTAGATCGTCCCCGGGACCGACGGGTCGAAAACGACCTGAACGGGTTTCGTCGTCTTGAGGCCGACGTTCGCCCAGGTCTTGCCTCCGTTCAAGGTCCGATAGATCCCTTGATCGTAGACCGGGACATAGACCCTGTCTGGCCGGACGGGGTCGACGGTCAAGCCGACAATCATCATCCCGGACAGCCCGAGATCCTTCCAGGTCTTCCCTCCGTCTTGGCTCCGAGAGACGCCTATCGTCGAGTTAGTCGCGTAGACGATGAGATGGTTCTTGGGGTGGACGACGACGGTCCGGACCTCTCCCACCCTCGCATTGGGCCACACGCCGGACGTCCAACTCGCCCCCCCGCCCGTCGCCTTGTAAAGCCCGGGGCTGCAGGCCGCATAGAAGACGCCGGCCGTCTGGCCGTCGAAGGCGAGCCTCTTGACGTCCACCGCGTTCAAGCCCTTGCTCGCGACCGTCCAGCCGGCGCCGCCGGTGCGGCTCCGGAAGACGCCGTCCACGAGCGTGCCGGCGAAAATGGTGCCGGGCGAGGAGCGGGCGACCGCGAGCTGGCGGACTTCCCGGCCGGTCAGCCCGGTGTTGACGGCCGTCCAATTCGCTCCACCGTCGAGGCTCTTATAAATTCCTCCGCTGTAGGTTCCGACGTAGAGGACGCCGCTCTTCTTCGGGTGATGGGCCAGGGCCATCACCATGGAGGTCGGCAGCGTGAGCGCCCCCCAGGTCTTTCCTCCGTCCCGGCTCTTCCACAGGCCGTTGCACGAGGCGTAGAGGATCCGGGAATCGACCGGGTCGATCGCGAACCCGTAGGGGAAGCCGGGAAGGTCGAGCGATGTCCAGGTCGCCCCGCCGTTCGTGCTCTTTAAGACGCCGTCGTCGGCGAGGCAAGCGTACATGGTCTTGGGCCGCTGGGGGTCGATGACGAGGACCCAGACGTCTCGATAGGAGATGTCGTTGTTCAGCCAGGTCCAGGTCGCCCCGCCGTTCACGGACTTGTAGAGGCCGTGGCCGGCCGAACCGGCGAACACGGTGGCGGGCGTCTTCGGATGGACGGCAACGGAGAGGATCGTCCGCTGGCTCAGCAGCGTTCCGTTCGCCTCCGCCCAGGTCGCTCCGCCGTCCGCGCTCCGATAGACCCCCCGGTCGGTCCCGGCATAGACCGTGCCCGGCCTGGCCGGGACGGTCGCGAGACAGCGGATCTTGGGGTGCACGACCGAGCGCCCGACCGCCTTCCAGGCGCCGCCGCCGTTCGTCGACCGGAAAATTCCCCCGCCGTACGTCCCGCACAGGACCGTGTTCGCGACCGATGGATGAACGGTCAGGGCGGTCAGGTTCCCGCCCGGCGGGCCGACGGCCTTCCAGGCCGGCGCGCGGTCCGCGACCCGCCCGCCGGCGGCGAACAAGACCGCCGCGCAGGCGCCGAGAGCCAAAAGGACGAGAATCTTCGACTTCATGGCGGCCTCCATCCTCCTCGGGAACGTTCCCTCTGTCCAGACTATACGGCCGCGCCCAAACTCAAGTCAAGACTGAGGATTGAAGCGAAGAGGAACCGTGCGGTCGCCCTTCGCCCGCTGAGATGAGAGGACGATCTTCGATGAAACAAGAACGCGCGATTGGCTATCGGCCTCACGCAAATTGAGATCGCGAAGTACAAAACGACGAAAAACGAAATGTTCCGGTCGACTGTTCCAAGGGAAGCGCTGCCATGACGCATGGTCGTATCGAAAAGCCGAAGGAGTCTGTCTTCAGCTCAAGGACGGTGAGCCGATTCATTATCTCCGAGGTCAGCGCTTGCGAACGTGCTTCTTCACGGGCTTGCGGGAGCCCTTTTTCGCGGACGCCTTGGCCTTGACGGGGGCCTTGGCCGCCGGAGCGGGCGGATTCAGGAGGGCCGCCCGGGCCGCCGCCAGCCGGGCGATCGGGACGCGGAACGGGGAGCAGCTGACGTAGTTCAGCCCGATGAGGTGGCAGAACTCGACGCTCGACGGCTCGCCGCCGTGCTCGCCGCAGATGCCGATCTTGAGCTCCGGCCGCGCCCGGCGGCCCTTCTCGACGGCCATGCGCATCAAGAGCCCGACCCCCTCGCGGTCGATGGCCTCGAACGGGTCGCGGGCGTAGATCTCCCGCTCGACATAGGGCGTCAGGAAGCGGCCGGCGTCGTCGCGGCTCACGCCCAGCGTCGTCTGGGTCAGGTCGTTCGTCCCGAAGCTGAAGAACTCGGCGACGCCCGCGATCTCGTCGGCCGTGAGGGCCCCGCGCGGGATCTCGATCATGGTCCCGACATAATACTTGAAGCGGACGCCCTTCTCCTTCATGACGGCTTCGGCCGTCCGGCGGACGAGCGCTTCCTGGTCGGCCAACTCCTTGACGTGGCCGACCAACGGGATCATGACCTCGGGCTCGACCTCGATCCTTTTTTTCTTGGTGTCGGCGGCGGCCTCGAAGATGGCCCGAGCCTGCATCTCGGTGATCTCGGGGTAGATGATGCCCAGCCGGCAGCCCCGGAAGCCGAGCATCGGGTTGAACTCGTGGAGGGACGCGACCCGCTCCTTGACCTTCTCGTAGGGAATGCCCATCTGGGCGGCCACCGCCCGCTGCTCCTT
>JAFGBC010000193.1 GCA_016933355.1 Candidatus Aminicenantota bacterium | reverse complement strand
TTTAGACGGGCCGACTCCGTTTTTCTTCCTTTTCCGGGGTCGGGCGCTCGCCGGATTTCGGCCGGGCGGCTCAGCGGCGCCCGATGATGACCCGGGCTGACGTCCCGGGGTCGAGGACGGTTCGGCAGTAGGCATTGATCTCAGCCAGAGAGACGGCGTCCAAGAGCTCGGGAAAGCGGTTGTAGCCTTGGATGCCCAGTCCCGTCCCCTGGCAGAACGCGAGGCGCCGGACCCGGGCGGTCTTGCTCTCGGTGCTGCGGAGAAACTCGGACCGGGCGAAGACCTGGGTCGTCCGCAGCTCGTCTTCGTCGAAGCCCGAGGCCGCGAAGGCCGCGACGGTCGTCTCGAGGCCGGCCAGGGCCTCGGCCGTCTTGGCGCGGTCGGTCTCCAGGAAGGCCTCGAGGACGCCGCCGGCCCGGCCGACGGTCACCCGGGCCCCGACGTTATAGGCGAGCCGCGACCCCGTCCGAAGCGGCCAAAGCCTCGCGCCGACGCCTTTGCCGAGGGCCGTCTCGAGCAGGATATCCATCGCGTAGGATTCGAGCGTCAGGGGCGGGAGCGGGAAGGCGAGGCTGCAGAACGTCTGCTTCGTCTCCTTGTCGAGCACGGATTCCTCGTCTCTGAGGGAGGGCGCGGGCGGAGGCGGCGCGGCGGGCGCGGACCCGGACGGAAGCTTGGCGAAATACTTGAGCAGCCAGGCTTCAACGCGGGCTTCGTCCAGGTCGGTGACGACGATGAAAGCGACGTTGCCGGACCGGAAGCGCTCCTGGTAGAAGCGGCGGATATCGTCCTTGCGGACGGCCTTGAGGCCGGCTTCGCTTCCGTACGCGGACGCGCCGTAGCCGGTCGGTCCGAAGAAGGCCCGCAGGGCGGCCGTCCGTCCCGCCCGGACCGCGTCGTCTTTCTCGAGCCCGGCCTGATGGGCCATCGCCTCCTTGACGAAGTCGATCCGCAGGCCCGAGAAGAGCGGCTTGAGGAGGATCGCGGACGCGGTTTTGAGGGCGTCCTCGAAATGGACGGAGAGGCTCTCGATCAGGATGAGGGCGTAATCCTCCTCGACCAACGTCTGCATCCGGGTCGACTGGCTCATCAGGGCCTGTACCTTGTCCGCGTCGGGGATCTCGAGAGACAGGCGCGTCACGAGGTTGGCCAGGCCGGGCAGGCCGTCCGGTTCGGCCGCCCGCCCCCCGCCGATGACGATGCCCAGGACCGATACGGCCGAAGCCGCGTCCCGTTGGAAGATCAAGGCCGAGCCGTTGTCCAAGCCGCGCGCGGCCGGCGCCTCAGGCAACGCCTCCTCCGCGACGGCTAAGCCGCCAAAGGCGAGCAGGCCGGCGACGAGCAGGCGCCGGCCCCGACCCGCGCCCGAGGGCCGTGTCTTCATGGGCGCTTGCCCTCGGCGGCTCGAGGCAGGACGGCGACGGCGGCGTATTCGCCAGCGCTGAAGACGCGGGCCGCGACCCGTCTCAGGTCGGACGATGTCAGCTTGTCGATCGCGGCCAGGTAGTCCGTCCCCCCGCCGGCGCCCGAGACGAGGATGTGGCGGGCAAGAGCGCGGGCGATGGAGAGGCCGCTCTCCTGGAACGATTCGGCCGCGAAGCGGATCTGATTCTTGGCGCTGCCCAGGTAGTCGAAGACATAGGCCTGCGCGTCGCCGAAAACATCCGATTTGGCGAAGTTCAAGTTGCGGGCCTTTTTCAAGAAATCGACGGCTTGGCGCTTGGCCGGCTCGACGCGGTCCGGGTCCAGGGTCATGACCAGGATCGCGATGCCCCCAAAGCGGCGCGCGAAGTAACTCATGGACAGGGTCTTGGCCAGCTCGCGACGCCCGCCGCGCATGACGCCGTTCAGCAGGGGGTTGACCCCGCGGCCGCAGACCTCGATCAGGACGTCCAGGGCGTATTGGTCGGAATGGACGGCGTTGGGCGCCGGCCAGCCGAGGACGAGGGTCGCTTCGTTGACGTCCAGGACTTCGGTCCGCTCGACGGATTTCTCGAGGCGGGAGGCCTCGGGGAAGGCCGCCGGCGCGAAAGCGGCTTTGGGCAGGTCCCCGAAGGCGGCCTTGACCTTGGCCTCCATGTCGGACAAGGCGAAGTCGCCGACCACGGCCATAACCGCGTTCGAGGGGACGAAATAGGAGCGGTGGAAGGAGAGGAGCTGGTCGACCGTGACCGCCTGGATGACTTCGCGCGAGCCGTAGACCGGGTTGGCGTATGGATGACCCGCGAAGACCATTTGCTGGACGAGGGCGATTCCCAGGCGGGCGGCGTCGTCCTCGAGCATGCTGAGCTCCTCGAGGATGATGTCCTTCTCGGAGGCGAGCTCCTCGTCCGTGAGCTCGAGGCCGAACAAGAGGTTGCGCTGGTGGCGGAAGGCGAACTCGGCCTCGGCGGCGGGCAGGGCGATCTCGAACAGGGACAGGTCCTGATCGGTGTGGGCGTTGAAGTAAGCCCCGTGACGGCGGGCGGCCAGGCCCGCGTCACCCCCGTCGCGGGCCTCGGTCCCCCGGAAAAGAAGACAATGCTCCAGGACGTGGACGAGGCCGCTCGTCTCGGCCGTCTCGTCCTTGGACCCCAGGTTAACGGCCGTCACGACGTTGAGGAGCGGGACGTCGCGCTTTTCGAGGAGGAAAACCCTCAAGCCGTTGTCCAAGCTGACAAGCCTGCTGACCTCAGCCGGCGCGGGAGAACAAAGAAGGGGGGCCGAGAAAAAAGCGGCGAGGAAAAGGAAGGAGGAGGGAAGGAGGGTCGAGTTAATTCTCGCTTTCATCCGGCCCGCCGTTGTTCTAGTATGCGGCTTTTGTGCCAATTTCCTCGCCTTTTCCTCCGCCCTCCATGTTAAGTCTTTTTACGGCCGGTGTAAAACACCTCCGGCGACACCCGGCCTTATGATCCCGCGCTGTTCCGGGAGCCCGCCCCCCGGCGACCGGCCTTGGGTCTCCGTCGGAATTAATGATAGAATAGGCGCGGTTCCGGAGAGCGCCGATGAAAACCGAAAACAAAGCCCGGATTCTAATCGTCGACGACGAGGAGAATATCCGCAAATCGCTGCGAATGATCCTGGAGTACGAAGGCTATGCGGTCGTCGAGGCCGCCTCGGGCGAGGAGGCGCTCGACCTGCTGGCCGTCCAGGAGATGCCCGACCTCATTCTCCTCGACATCATGCTCCCGGGCAAGGACGGCCTGGGCGTCCTCCAGGAGATGCGCCGCAAGCCCTACGTCCCCGATGTCATCATGATCTCCGGGCAGGCGACCGTCAAGGCGGCGGTCGAGGCCACCAAGCTCGGCGCCTTTGACTTCATGGAGAAGCCGCTCTCGCGCGACCAGGTCTTACTCCGGATCCGGAACGTCCTGGCCCAAAACAAGCTTCGCCGCGAATTCCAGGATCTCAAGCGGAGGACGGAGAAGCGCTACGAGATCATCGGCGGCCATCCCCTGATCCGGGTTCTGTGGGGCGAGATCCGCAAGATCGCCCCGACGAACGCCACCGTCCTCATCCTCGGCGAGAGCGGGACGGGCAAGGAGCTCGTCGCCCGCGCCATCCACGGCCTGAGCCTCCGGGCCAAGGAGCCGTTCGTCCAGGTCAACTGCGCGGCCATCCCTGAGGAGCTGATCGAGTCGGAGCTCTTCGGCCACGAGAAGGGCGCCTTTACCGGCGCCACGGAGCGGAAGACGGGCAAGTTCGAACAGGCCGACGGCGGGACGATCTTCCTCGACGAGATCGGCGACATGAGCCTCAAGACCCAGTCCAAGGTCCTCCGGGTCCTGGAAGAGGGCGAGGTCCAGAAGGTCGGGTCGAGCCGGACGAGCAAGGTCGATGTCCGGGTCATCGCGGCGACCAACAAGAACCTCCGCGAGGAGATCCAAGCCGGCCGTTTCCGGGAGGACCTCTACTTCCGCCTCAACGTCGTCCCGCTCGTCTCGCCGCCGCTCCGGGAGCGAAAGGAGGACATCCCGGCCCTGGTCGCCCATTTCTGCCGGATCTATGCGGACGAGAACAACGCCCGGTCCAAGCGCTTCGCCGAGGACGCCCTGGAGGCGCTGGCGAGATGCCCCTGGAAGGGGAACGTCCGGGAGCTGCGGAACCTGGTCGAGCGGCTGATCATCATGACCGACGGCGAGGTCATCCGCCGCAAGGACCTGCCCGAAGCGGTCTCGGGAGGTCGGTCGGTCCTCGTCCCCGACGCCAAGTCGGTCAAGACGCTCCGCGAGTTCCGCGAGCTGGCCGAGAAGGAATTCCTGCTGGCCAAGCTCGAGGCCAACGGCTGGAACGTCTCCCAGACCTCTCGCGAGATCGACACGCCGCGCAGCAACCTCTACAAGAAGCTGGAACAGTACGGGATCAAGATCACATCCGGTTTGAGCGAAACTCCGGCGCCGGTCCGTGACGAACAAGACGGCGAAAAAGGCCCCTGAGGGGCGGGTTCCGGCGGCGCGCCGCCCCGTCGATTGACGGCCCGCCCTCCCAGGCTGTATAAGAAGAGCGCGGCGCGGGCCGCGGAACGGCTGGAGTGGGGGAGGCGGTTGCTCCCTTCCCCTGGGGGAGGGGGGAGGAAAGCCCGGGAGGAAGGCGCGATGAAAGCGAAGCCGAGAGCGCGGACGCGGCCGCGCGAGGACCACGAGGCGCCGGCGGCCGTGGCCGAGCGGGGTTGGCGCTATCATCATCTGGGTATCCCGACGACCGAAGCCCGGCCGGGCGAGATCCATCTCAAAAAGCTCAAGCTTCATGTCCAAGGATTCCGGACGAGCCCGTGCGGGATCGAATGGATGCGCTTCGACCCGGACTGCGAGGTATCCGACCTCGTCCGGACCGTTCCCCATATCGCCTTCGAGGTCGACGATCTCGACGCCGCGCTCGTCGGCCAAACGCTGCTCGGCCCTCCGACCTCGCCATCGGCCGGTGTCCGCGTCGCGATGATCGTCGACGGCGGCGCGCCCGTCGAGCTCATCGAATTTCGCAGCAGGCGCTCGAAGCCGCGGTCGTCGCGGCGGCCCCCGGCCCCGCCGGAGAAGAGGGGATAGGGAGCATGACCGAGAGCCTCAAACCGGACGCCGGCCGGGCGATGACGCGGCGGAGCGTCGCGCTCTGGGAGGCGGCGGGCGCCGCCTTCATTGTCGTCGCCGGGTCGGCCCTCCATTTCGTCTTCGAGTGGAGCGGCGGCTGGCGCCCGATCGCCTGGCTGGCGGCCGTCAACGAAAGCACCTGGGAGCACTTCAAGCTCGGCTTCTGGCCGGGCCTCCTCTTCGCCGGCGTCGAATATCCTTTCCTGAAAGACCGGGTCGGCAACTTCTGGGCCGGAAAGGCCGCCGGCCTCTGGACGATGCCCGTCCTGATCGGAATCGTCTTTTACGGCTATAAAGCCGTGCTGGGCCGGCACTTCCTCTGGGCGGATATCATGCTGTTCGTCGTCGCCGTCGCGGCCGGCCAGGCCGTGAGCTGCCGGATCCTGACCGCCCCGCCGCTGAAGCCGGTCTGGAGGCGGCTCGCCGCCGCCGGCTTGATCCTGCTGATCCTCGCCTTCGCCCTTGCGACCTATCTTCCCCTCGACGTTTTTCTGTTCGTGGACCCCCGCAACGGTCGGACGGGGATCTTTTAAAGACGCAAGAAAGGACGACGCCATGCCGCCTTATTCGCCTCTCCTGGCCGTCGCCTCGGGTGTCATGGAATTCGCCGCCGCTGTTTTCGCGCTGCTCAGTCCGGGACGAAAGCGGATTCTCCTCCCGACCGCGCTCCTCCTGCTTCTGCTGGCCGGCTATCAATTCGCCGAGGTCGCCGTCTGCGCTTCGCCGGAGGTCACGCTATTCTCGCGCTTGGCCTATTTCGACATCACCTGGCTTCCGCCCCTCAGCCTGCTGCTCATGACCCGTCTCGTGGCGCCCCGGCCCAAAGGCCTGTCGCTTCTCTATGTCCCCTGGTTCGCCGCGGCGGGCCTATTCGCCGTCTGGATCTTCGCGGCGGGCGGAGGTCCGGATAAATCCGTCTGCGAGATGGTCATCGCCCGCTATAGCAGCCCGCGGCCGTTCGAAATCGCCTACGGCTCCTACTTTCAGTCGGGACTGACCGTCCTGTTGTTCGGCACGACGGCGGCGCTGGGCGGCGCGTCCGATCCCGTCTTGCGCAAACACCTGGCCGGCCTGCAGGCCGGGGCGCTGGGGTTCATCCTGCCTTCCCTGGCGGTCCGGATCGCCTTCCGCGAGATGGAAGGGACGCTCCCTTCGGTCATGTGCCATTTCGCCCTTGTCCTGGCCGTCTTCCTCGTCCTCCTGGTCCTCCGCGAGCGGAGATACGACGCGGCCCGTCTTCGCTAGCCCCCGGAGCGTCGGCTGGAATCCTCCGGCCGCGCGCCGGACGAGGAGGAGGACGTTAGAAAGATTTTGACAAGGGCGGGCGTTTTGATATAATAAGTCCGAACCGCGGGGTAGAGCAGCCTGGTAGCTCGTCGGGCTCATAACCCGGAGGTCGTTGGTTCAAATCCAACCCCCGCTACCAAAAGCCAATTTCGACCCTTTTCTAAATAAAGGCTTCGGCCTTTGCCGACCGGGGAGAGTCCCCCTCCGGCCCCGATCCCGGCAAGACCTTTCCTTTCAATCTTTCGCCTCTTCCTCCGACTAAAAGGATGAAGACTATGGCGCGCATCTGTCCGACGTCGGCCGAGGACCGCAAGGCCCTGCCCCAAAACGGCTCCAGGGCCAAGGTGCTGATCGTCGAGGACGAGGCGATCATCGCCCGGGACATCAGTCAGGTCCTGACCAAGCTGGGCCACACCGTCCTCCGGGTCGTTGCGACCGGCGAGGATTCCATCCGGGAGGCCCGCCTCAGCCGGCCCGACATCGTCCTGATGGATATCAGCCTGAAGGGCGAGATCGACGGCGTCCGGGCCGCCGCCATCATCCAGTCCCGCTTTCGAATCCCCGTCGTGTACTTGACCGCTTTCTGCGATCCCAAGACGGTGGACCGAGCCTGGTCCACCAAGCCCCTGGGCTTCCTGCGGAAGCCGTTCGAAGAGCGGGATCTCGAGATCATCCTGTCGGGATTGAACCATAAGAATCCCGCCGCTTAGCCTCCGCGCCCGCCTTTGCGCTATAATGGATGGGCGGCGCGGCCATGAATGTCCAGAGCATTCTCAACGACGTCCTGGGTCCCGTCATGCGCGGACCGTCCAGCTCGCATACGGCCGGTTCGCTGCGGATCGGACGGATGGCCCGCATGCTTCTCGGCGGCGAGCCGGCGTCCGCCCTGTTCCGCTTCGACCCGGCCGGCTCCTACGCCCGGACCTACCGAGAGCAGGGGGCCGACCTCGGGTTCGCGGCCGGATTACTGGGTTGGGATATTCTGGACCCCCGCTTCCCCGAGGCCTTGGCGCGGGCCGAAGCCGGGGGGCTGACCCTGGAATTCCGAGAAGAGCGGCTCGAGGGTCTTGACCATCCCAACGCGGTCCGGTTGACCGTGCGTTCGAGGGACGGAAGCGAGCTCGCCGCGGCGGCGGCGTCCACGGGCGGCGGCGGATTCCTCTTCAGCGAGGTTGACGGCCATCCCGTCGCGCTCGACGGCAAGTCCCATGTCCTCCTCGTCCGTGCCGAAAGGGGCGCCGCGTCCGAAGCCGCGGCCTCCTGGCAAATCCGCAAAGGAAGCATCGTCCGAAGCCGGTCTGAGCGCCCGGACGAAGACCTGTGGGTTTTCGCGTCCGGCGTCCCTTTCGAAGCGGCGGATGTCGAATTCTGGAAAGGCCGGCAGGGCCTCCGGGCCGTCCGGGCGGCCAAGGCCGCCTATTACGTCAAGAAAGGGGAGCCGCTTGCTTCGAGCGGGGCCGAGCTGCTGCGGGTTGCGTCACGGCATCATTGGTCTTTAGGACAAACGGCGCTGGCCTGCGAATCGCGCCTGCTCGGGCTGTCCGAGGAGGAAGCGACGGACGAGCTCCTGTCCCGCTACAGGATCATGACGGCGGCCGTGGCCGAGGGCCTGCGAGGCGAGCGCCTCCGGCTGCGTTTCCTTGAGCCTTCCGCCCGGCGCGTCCTCGATGCCGAGCGGGAGGGACGGCTCGCCGTCGGCGGACCGCACGCGCGGGCGGCGGCCCGGGCGTTGGCCGTCCTTCATGTCGCCAATTCGGGAGGCGTCGTCTGCGCGGCGCCGACCGGTGCGTCGTCAGGCGTCCTGCCCGGCGTCTTGACCACATTGGCCGAGGAGCGGGGTCTGGACGAACGCGGAATCGGCCTTGCGCTGTGGGCGGCCGGAGGGGCGGGACTCGTCGTCGCGCTCAGGGCCACGTTCGCGGCCGAGGTCGCGGGGTGTCAGGTCGAGATCGGAGCGGCCGGGGCGATGGCCGCCGCAGCGTGCGTCGAAGCCGCCGGCGGCGACGCCGGCCGGGCCCTGGACGCGGCCGCCGTCTCGCTCCAAAACGCGATGGGCTCCGTCTGCGACCTCGTCCAGGGCGCCTGTGAGATTCCGTGCCACACAAGAAATGCCGCCGCCGCGTCAGGGGCGATGACGGTGGCCGACCTCGTCCTGGGCGGCTACGCCAACCCGGTCCCCTTGGACGAGACCGTGGATGCCGTCCTTGCGACGGGACGGCTGCTGCCCTGCGAGCTGCGCTGCACCTCCAAGGGCGGCCTCGCGCTCGCCCCCTCCGCTCTGCGGCTAGGCGGCCGCCTGCGTCCCGAAAAAGACGGCCCATGACGCCTCGCGACAGGCTACTGACCGCGCTCGCCAAGGGCAAGCCGGACCGGCTTCCGGCGTCCGTCCACCAGTGGCAGACTTATCACCTCGAGACCTATCTGGGCGGGATGAGCCCCCTTGACGCTTTCCGGAGGTTCGGGCTGGACGCCCAGATCCAATTCGCGGAAGACACCGGTCGGTCCGCGGACGAGGCCCTGCCTCCGCTCCAGGCGACGCGCGAATGGAGGGTGGAAGCCCAAATCGTGAGCGGGACGCCGGAGCGGAGGCTCGTCCGTTACTCGATCGCGACGCCCGAGGGCTCTCTGAGCTGGGCGACCGAGGGGAACGCCAAGACGACCTGGGTGACGGAGCCCCTCGTCAAGCGCGACGAGGACATCGAGATCCTCCGCAAGTACATGCCCGTTCCGCGCTGCGACCGGGCGGCCGTCGAAGCCCTGGCCGACGCCGTCGGGGATTCCGGCATCCTGCGCGGCTATGTCTGGGGAGAACAGGCGGGTTGCTGGCAGCACGCCTGCTGCCTGGCCGGCAGCGACGTCATGATCCTGGCGACCTTCGACAAGCCGGACTGGGTCCGCCGCTTCCTGGACATCCTGCTCGAAAAGAAGCTGCGCTTCGTCGAGTCCATGAAGGGCGCCCGTTTCGACCTGGTCGAAACGGGCGGCGGGGCGGCGTCATCGACGCTCATTTCGCCCGCGCTCCACGCCGGCTTCTGTCTACCCTATGACCGCCGCCTTCACGACGCGCTGCGCAGTCTGGGGTTCAGGGTCGTCTATCACACCTGCGGCGGGACGCGCGGGATCGAGGCCTTGATCGTCGCCAACGGCTGTGACGCTTCGGAAACGCTTGCGCCGCCGTCGATCGGCGGCAATCAGGAGCCGTGGGAATTTGCCGCGAAGATCGGCGGCCGGATCGCCTTGATCGGCGGA
>JAFGBC010000192.1 GCA_016933355.1 Candidatus Aminicenantota bacterium | reverse complement strand
GATTACTGGCGGGGGAGGGCCTGAGCGGTCGCGGCCGGGCCGCGCGGGGGGCGCCGTGGAGGAAAGCTGTCGGGTGTTCGTCACGGGGCTGACGGGGTTCGTCGGCCGCCACCTGCGCGCCCAGCTCGAAGCCGAGGGGGCGAAGGTCCTGGGGACCTGCTTTCCCGAGCACGCCGAGGAAGCGGGCTGCGTCTTCTACCTCGACCTCCGCTCCGAGGCCGAAGTCCGGAGCGCCGTCCGCGACGCTCGGCCGGACCGGATCGTCCATCTGGCCGCCCTGTCCAACGTCGGGCATTCCTGGGAGCGGCGGACCGAGACCCTGGAGACCAACCTGATGGGGACCTACCATCTGCTCGAGGCCGTCCGGAGCGGAGCGCCCGGGGCGCGGGTCCTTCTCGTCAGCTCCTCCGACGTCTACGGCGTCCACGGCCTGCGCGACGCCCGTCTCCGCGAGGACCATCCGACCCAGGCCGTGAGCCCTTACGCCTACACGAAGATCTGCGCCGAGCTCCTGGCCGGCTTCTACGCCCGGGTCGAGACGCTGAACGTCGTCGTCGCCCGCCCCTTCCCCCACACCGGCCCCGGGCAAAGCCCCGATTTCGTCTGCTCGGATTGGGCCTCCCAGATCGCCCGGATCGAGCGGGGCGCGGCCGAGCCCGTCATCCGGGTCGGGAACGTCGACGTCGAGCGGGATTTTTTAGACGTCCGGGACGTCGTCCGCGCCTACCTCGCGCTCCTCGACAAAGGGCGGGCCGGCGAGGTCTACAACATCGCCTCGGGCCATGCCGTTTCGCTGCGCTGGATCCTGGACAGCCTGCTGGCCATGTCCGGAGAGCCGATCCGCGTCGAGGCCGACGCCGCCCGCTTCCGCAAGGTCGACATCCCCACGCTGACCGGAGACAACGAAAAGATCCGGGCCGAAACGGGCTGGGAGCCGCGCACCCCCCTCGGCCGGACGCTGCGCGACCTGCTCGAGGACCGCCGGGCGAGAGCCGGAAGCGCGGGCTAGATGTTGAGCTCGAGCTGGCGGTCCTGGTAGGCCTTCCGCTCCGCCTCGATCTCCTCGAGGAGCTCGGGCGTCACGTCGCCCGTCGGATAGGCGCCGTCGAAGCAGGCGGCGCAGAACTTCGTCAGCTTGGGGTTGCCGATCTGGACCGCCTTCTTAAGGGATTCCAGGGACTGGTAGATGACCTTGTCGACCCCGATCTTGCGGGCGATCTCCTCATTGTCGGCGTCGCGGGCGACGAACTCCCGGGTCGTCTGCATGTCGATCCCGTAGACGCAGGGGAAGCGGAGCGGCGGCGAGTAGGAGGCGAAGTAGACCTTCTTCGCGCCGCACTCGCGGACCATCTCGACGATGGCCTTGGACGTGTTGCCGCGGACGATGCTGTCGTCGACGAGGAGGACGTTGCGGTCCTTGAGCTCGGAGGCGATCGGGTTGAGCTTGATCCGGACCGAGGACTTGCGCTTGCGGTCGGCGGGCATGATGAAGGTCCGGCCGATGTAGCGGTTCTTGACCAGGGCCTCGCGGTACTTGAGGTCGAGCGTCCGGGCGATCTCGATCGCCGCGTCCCGGGCCGAGTCGGGGACGGGGACGACGACGTCGATTTCGATTCCCGACTTGCGGATCTCCTCGGCCAGGAAGCGGCCCAGGTTGACCCGGCAGTCGTAGACGTTGACGTCGTCGATGAAGGAGTCGGGCCGCGCGAAGTAAACCCATTCGAAGAGACACGGCGTGTGGGGACAGCGGACGAGCCTTCGGGCGTGGACGGCCCGGTTGCGGTCGATGAAGACGGTCTCGCCCGGCTCGAGAGAGCGGATATCCGCGAAGTTCATGATGTTGAGCGAGACCGTCTCAGAGCCGAAGGCGAACGAGTCGAGGATGCCGTCCTTGCGCCGGCCGAAGACGAGGGGCTTGATCCCGTAGGGATCGCGGAAGGCGACCATCCCTTGCTCGGCGACGTAGGCGACGACGGAATAGGCGCCCTTGACCTTGGCGTAGACCCCCTCGACGGCCCGGAAGACGTCCTCGGGGCTCACCTTCTCGACTCTGGGCTGGGCCAGCTCCTGGGCGAAGATGTTGAGGATGACTTCGACGTCGCAGTCCGAATTCAGGAGGCGGTGGTAGGTCGAGAACAGTTCCTGCTTAAGCGCGCGGTAATTGACGACGTTCCCGTTGTGGGCCATGATGATCCCGAACGGCGAGTTGACCTGGAAGGGCTGGGCGTCCTCGTCGCTGCCGCCGCCGACCGTCGGATAGCGGGTTTGGCCGATCCCGACGGGGCCGCGCAGCTGGAGGACGGCTTCGGGGCCGAAAATATCCTGGACGAGTCCCTTTCCCTTCTTGGCGTGGAAGCGGCCGTCGTAGGTGATGATCCCGGCCGCGTCCTGGCCGCGGTGCTGGACGGCCAGCAGCCCCTGGTAGAGGTCGCGGAAGACGTCGCCGTTGCCGATGACACCGAGAACGCCGCACATAGGGTTACTATTATAACTCGAGTCGCCCGCGTCTGAAATAGCGGGCTTGGGATCGCCGACGCGACGGCGCGATCGCTTCCGTCGGGGAGGTTCGGCCGCCGGGCTTCGAAGGACGCGTTTTCGTCCCGGCGGACGTTTCCTCAGATCGATGGGCGGGTTTCTTCCGCCTCGATCCAGGCGCGGATCCAGTCCGGAAGCGGGGGAGCCCAATCGCCCCGGCCCAAGGCCTCCAGCACCGTTTGGGCCGGGATCGCCGTCTTCGCCGTTCGTAGGCCGGCCCGGACCACGGCTTGGGCGGCCATCCGGCCGCCCCGGACGAATTCCTGGTCGAAATAGAACCAGCGGCCGTCGTGTCCGACGAGAGAGGTCCGGAGGAGGAAGCGTCCAAACGGAGGGAGGCGCCTCCGGTAGCGGATGCTGCCCCCGGCTACGACGAACAGCCACCCCATCCGGTGGGCCGTCCGCACCAGTCCGGTCCGGGCGGCGAGGTCGTAGCGGCCGAGGTCCATGACGGTCCAGAACCGGCCGTTGTTCATCTCCGGATAGAGGTCGATGTCGCCCGGCCAAACGCGGAGCCGAAGCTCGCTCGTATCGTCGATCCGGAGCCTGGGCTTGACGAGGGACCCGGCCAGGACTCCGGCCACGCGAAGGTAGGGATACATCCGTTTCGCTTTCGACGGTTCCGCTTCAGAGCCGCGGCGCCTTCGCGACCCGACCGGGCGCGAGGTTCATGGGCGCTTTCTTTTCTGCTGCTGCGTCACGGCGGCCAGGAGCTCGGCGGCCGTCGCCGTGGCCGTGCCGATCTTGCCGACGACGATGGCGGCCGCCGCGTTGGCCAGCACCGCCGCTTCCCTGATGTTCGCCCCGGCCAGGAGGGCCAGAGCCGCCGTGGCGATGACCGTGTCGCCGGCGCCGGTCACGTCGAAGACCTCCTGGGCGTTGGTCGGGATGTGGATGGGGCGCTTGCCCCGCTCGAAGACGGTCATGCCCTGCTCGCCCCGCTTGAGGATCAGGTAGCGGGCCGAGACGCGGTCCAGGATCTCCTCGCCGGCCTTCTCGACCTGGGCGTCGGTCCGGCAGGGATGGCCGACGACGAGCTCGGCCTCGTGGTGGTTGGGCGTGATGAGGGTCACCGGCGTGTAAAGCGGGAAGCGCTCGACCTTGGGGTCGACGAAGACCGGAATCCGCCGCGCCCGGGCCAGCGCCAGCACGGCCGGGACGAGGGTCGCGGTCAGGAGGCCCTTGTCGTAATCGGAGATGACGATGCCTTTGCAGGGAGCGGCGGCGATGCCCGCCAAGATCCGCTTCTCGAGGTCGGGGGAGAGCTTCGCCCGCTGCTCCTTGTCGACCCGGACGACCTGCTGGTGGTGGGCGATGATCCGCGTCTTGACCGTGGTCGGCCGTTTCTCGTCGACGAAGATCCCGCGACGGTCCGCGATCTGGTCCCGGATCCAGCGGCCGGCTTCGTCCTTGCCGACGAGGCCGACCAGGAAAGGCCGGGCGCCCAGGCTTTCCAGGTTGTGGCCGACGTTCCCGGCGCCGCCCAGGCAGGAGGTCTCGGCGTGAACGGCGACGACGGGAACCGGCGCTTCGGGCGAGATCCTCGAGACGCCGCCCCAGATATAGCGGTCGAGCATGAGGTCGCCCAGGACGAGGACGCGCTTGCCCCTGAAGCCGCGGACGACGGCGCTGAGAGCCTCCCGGCGGATTCCGATCATGGCTCAGTCCTTCCTCAGGAAGATGGGGTTGGAGACGACCCAGGGGACGCGGCGGCGGAGTCCCGTCCGCTCCGGCAACGTCACCTCGACCCGGTAGACGCCGGGGGCGCGGACGTCCAGGCGGAGCGCCGTATCCTTCGAGACCAGGAGCGTCTCGCCGTTGCGGATGAGGGTCGTCGTCTGTCCGAAGCTCCACGGCGCCCGGACGCGGAGGGTCAGGGGCAGGGCCGGGTCGGCCGACCCCCCCATCGGGACGACGCGGCCGTCCTGCTCGCCCCAGAACCGGAAGCCGGCCGCCGGCGCGGCCGCCGTCACGGCGTTGTAGAAGCGGCCGCTCCGCAGCGCGCCCCAGACGGAGGACGCGGCGGCTTCGAAGTCGCGAGCGAGCGGGGCGTCGAGCAGGACGTGCAGGCGCACGAACGAAAACAGAAGCCGGTGCAGGACGTGGGCGTCCGCGCTGAAATAACCGTAAACCTCGGCGTCCCGGCTCAACGCGTCCCACTTCCGCATCTCGGCCGCCGGGTCGTCGAGCATCTTGATCATCGTCAGCCGGGGCCGGAAGAGGAGGGCCGGAAGGTAAGGAAGCGACGGCAGGACATCTTTGCGGAGCACGCTGTCGCCGTTGATGAGCTCGATGCCTTGGTACCCAACCGGCTCGCCCCAGGACCAGCGCGTCTTCGAATAGGGATGGGCGATGATCGTGAACCCGCCCAAGGCCCCGACTTCCAGGACGGCCGTCTCCGCATACCGCGAGAAGGCCGCCGCGGGGCGCCGGAAGCCCAGGGCGACGAGATGGCCGCGATGGACCGAGAGCTCGGAGCCCGACAGGGCCAGGACGCCGTCCTTCCAGCCCTGAAAGTCGAAGCTGTCGTAGTTGGGGTTGCCGTGGTCGGTCAGGATGATGAAATCGAGGCCGGCCCGGCGGGCGGAGCGCGCGACGCTTTCGGCCGAAGCGAGTCCGTCCGAATACTTCGTATGGAGATGGTAGACGCCCTGGAGCTCGAGCGGGTCGCGGTCCGCCGTTTCCTTCGGGTAGGGGTGGCGAAGGACGACGACGACGAGCCAGACGGCGTAGACCAGGAGGAGGGCGAGGAGGACGGTCCGAATCTTTCTCATGGTCCTGTCCGACCGGAGCGGGCGCCGGCCGGCGGCCGCCCGGAGGCGAAGGGGAGGGCCAAAAGGGCCAGGAACAGGGTGAGGACCTCGGAGTCGCCGAAGGTATACTCGAACAGCCCGGCGCAGAATATGGCCAGCACGGACGCCGCCGCCGCCGCCGCGTAGGGAAAGACGGCGGCGCTCCTGTCCCGGCAGAGGCGCAGCGCGGAGACGAACGCTCCTCCCATGAACAAGAGCCAAGCGGCGAGGGCGGGCAGGCCGCGTTCGGCCGCGATCTGGGTCAGGTTGTTGTGGAGATGGACGTTCCGCTTGGCGTCCTCGGACAGCCCGTAATGATCGTCCTGGAAAACCATATCGACCGTGTCGGGGCCGGTCCCGTGGACCGGGAAGTCGCGGATGATCTTGAGTCCGGCCTTGAAGTATTCGAGCCGGAGATGGTTGGAGTACGCGTAGGGGTTGACGATGCTCTTGACTCGGTAGCGGATCGTGGGCGGGCTGGCGGCATAGGCGAGGGCGGCCAGGACGGGGAGGAGAAGCAGGGCTTTGGGCTTGTAGAGGAGGAGGATAAAGACGAGGACGACGACCAGTCCGACCCAGGCGCTCCGCGTGTAAGTCAGGAGGAGGGCGACGACCGAAGCGAGGAAGGCGGCCGCCCAGACGAAGCGCTCGCGGGTCTTGAGAAACAGGACGAAGGGGAAGGCCAGCGCGCCGAAGAGGAGAAGCAGGCCGCCCTGCGTCATGTAGTGGCCCATGAAGCCCGCGATCCGCTCGCCGGGCGCGGCCCGGAGAAAATTGTAGCCGAGGCTGTAGAGCGAGGCGACCGTGCCCGAGACGAGGACGGCCCGGGCG
>JAFGBC010000191.1 GCA_016933355.1 Candidatus Aminicenantota bacterium | reverse complement strand
TCATGGTACGGCCCGGGCTTCCAGGGACGGACGACGTCGAGCAAAGAAATCTACGACATGAACGACATGACGGCCGCCCACAAGACGCTGCCGTTCGGGACATGGGTCCTGGTCACCAACCTCGACAACGGACGGAGCGTCGCCGTCCGGATCAACGACCGCGGCCCTTTCGTCGTGGGCCGGATCATCGACCTCTCCTACGCGGCGGCCCAGATGCTGGGCGTCGTCGGGCCCGGTACGGCGCCGGTCCGGCTCGAGCTCCTCGACCAAGCGGCGCCCCTGCCGCCCTCGCCGCGCTTCGCCGTCCAGGTCGGCGCGTTCGGCGACAAGGCCAACGCCGAGCGCTTGAAAGCGGATCTCTCGCGCCGATTCAAAGAGGTCGCCGTCTCGCCGCTGACGGCGGGCCGTCGGACCTACTACCGCGTCCGCATCGGCGCGGCGAGCCGCGACGAGGCCGAGGCGATCGCTCGCCGGCTGGCCGCGGCCGGCTACCCGATCCTCATCATCGAAGCGCCCTAGACGCCGCGGCGGCCGAGCGGAGCCCGCGCGCGTTCATCCCTTTTTTTTCTCGTAGACATAGGGGCATTCGATCAGGCGGTTTTCCGTCCCGTCGTGGACCGCGAAGGATTGGCCGCTCCAGAGCGAGGCGGACCCGAACTCGCCCTTCTTGTTGATCGCGTAAAAGTTAAGGCCGAAGCCGGGCCGGCCGCCGGCGTCGAGCAGGTGGGGTTGATAGCCCGTCGTCTTGATGATCCGCTTCAGCGCTTCGCGGCAGGCGTCTTCGGGCGCGAGCCCGCGGCGCATGAATTCGACGACCGTAAAGCTCCCGCAGTTGAGGATATTGGCCTCGCCCCGTCCCGTCGAACCGGCCGCTCCGACCTCGTTGTCGACATAGAGACCGGCCCCGATGATCGGCGAATCCCCGACGCGGCCCGCGAGCTTGAAGGCCAGGCCGCTCGTCGTCGTCACGCCCGCCAGGTCGCCTCTGGCGTCGATCGCGACGCAGTTGATCGTCCCGTAGGACGCGACGAAGGCCGCGATCTCCGCGGGCGCTTTCTCGGGCTTGGGCGGAAACCAGTTGTCGCGGTCCGACAGCGTCTCCTTCCACTTCAGCCAGATCCGCCGCGCCTTATCGGTCAGCAGGTTCTCTTCGACGAAGCCGTGGGCCTTGGCGAAGCGCAGGGCCCCCTCCCCCACCAGAAGAGCGTGGTCGCTGCGCTCCATGACCAGGCGAGCGACTCTGGAGGGATTCTTGATGTTGCGCAGGGCGGCCACCGCCCCGGCGGCGTGAGCCGGGCCGGACATGACCGAGGCGTCGAGCTCGACGACTCCGTCCTCGTTGGGAAGTCCCCCATACCCGACCGTGATGTCCTCGGGATCATCCTCGACGATGTTGACGCCGGCGATGACGGCCTCGAGCGGAGAGGCCCCGCCGCGGAGGAGCTCCATGGCTTTGTCCGTAGCCCGGAGCCCGTTCCCGCTGGCGACGACGACCGGACCGGGCGGCGGCGCGAGTGCCCGACCGGACTCGGCCCCATCCCCGGAGGCGGCGCGTCTCCCGCCCGGCCGCCCGTCCGCCCGTCCGGCCAGCAGCGAGGCGGCTCCCGCCGCGACTCCCGTCTTCAAGAACTCTCGTCTCGCGTACGCCCGCTTCATCCCGACCTCCTTGTTATTCCGTTCGGCGAGGGCCCTTCGCTTCAATCGGCCGCCGCGTCCTCGGCGGATTCGAGGAGGAGGAGCAAGACGGCATGATCCCCCTCCGGTACCTCGAACTCGGCCGATTTGCCCTTGAAGATGTCTTTCTCGACGCCGTCGATCGAGAGCTGGTATTTGCCCTTCTTGAGAAGCGCGATCGTGACCTCCCGTTTTTTGAGGGACTTGACCTCGAACGACACCTCGCCTTCGGTGTACAGGAAGCGGCGGAAGACGGCCCCGCCGTCCGCCTCGAGAACGGTCCGCCCCTCTTCGACGAGCGTCGTCTCGCCCTTGGAGACGGCGACGTCGTAGCGGCGGCCCTGGATGGACAGCCGGGCGAGGCGAGCCTTCCTGCTCGGGCTTAGGACCCCGAACCGGAAGCCCTCCCAGGGCGCGAAGTCCAGGAGGTCCTCCAAGGCGGGCAGGGCGAACAGGGGCCCGCGGACCGCGAAGCGGTCTCCCCCGGCGTCGGCGCTCCGGGCGTCGAACGATTCGGGGCTAAGCTGAAAGTTGTCCCAGCTGCGCAGGAACAGGGCCGCGCTCTTTTCGGCGAGCTCGGACGCGACGGCGTCGAACCCGTAGGCTTTGAGTCCCTGATAGACGAGGTAGTTGGCGACGGGCTGGATGGCGCCCCGCCAGGCCCCTTGGTCCTTGAACGCCGTGTCGTCGCGGGCGATCGTGGGCAGGACCGATTCCCCCCAGAACTCGCGCTCATTGAGCAGGCGCTTGAGCATGCGAAGCGCACGCTTCTCGTCGGGAATCCGGGCCAGGAGCGGGAAAAAGCTCGAGGCCGCCTTGCGCGTTGAAAAGCGGCCGTCCCAGTAGCGGTCGAAGTAGAACCCTTCGCGCTCGTTCCACAGCCGGCTGTTGA
>JAFGBC010000190.1 GCA_016933355.1 Candidatus Aminicenantota bacterium | reverse complement strand
GCCATCGAGCTGGCCAAGGACTGGCGGCTGGACAAGGCCCTCCGCCAGCTCCAGGCCCTGATGATCGTCGCCGACAAGGACGCGATGTTCCTCATCTCGGGGACGGGCGACGTCGTCGAGCCCGACGACGGTATCCTGGCGATCGGCTCGGGCGGCGCCTATGCCCTGGCCGCCGCCCGCGCCCTCCTCAAGCACACCGGCCTCCCGGCCCGCGAGGTAGCGCTCGAAGCCATGAAGATCAGCGCCGGGATCTGCGTCTTCACCAACGACCGGATCACGATCGAGGAGCTCTGATGGCCGCCGACGACGCCGAACTGACGCCGCGCCAGATCGTGGCCGAGCTCGACAAGTACATTATCGGCCAGAAGGCCGCTAAGAAGGCCGTGGCCATCGCCCTCCGCAACCGGCTCCGCCGCCGCAAGCTCCCGGCCGAGCTGGCCGACGAGATCGCGCCCAAGAACATCCTGATGATCGGGCCGACCGGCGTCGGCAAGACCGAGATCGCGCGCCGGCTGGCCAAGCTGACCTCCTCGCCCTTCCTCAAGATCGAGGCCAGCAAGTTCACCGAAGTCGGCTACGTCGGCCGCGACGTCGAGTCCATGATCCGCGACCTGGTCCGGATCGCGATCGACATGGTCAAGGCCGAGAAGTTCGAGGAGGTCCAGGCCAAGGCCGCCGCCAACGCCGAGGAGAAGCTCCTCGACCTCCTGCTCCCCGTCAAGCGCCGGGAGCCGGGAACGGCCGAACCCGACCCGGACCACTTCCAGGACACCCGCGAGAAGCTCCGCAAGCAGCTCCGCGAAGGCTACTTCGAGGAGCGGACGGTCGAGGTCGAGGTCAAGGACAAGCCGACGACACCCTTCGAGATCATATCCAACGGCGGCGTCGAGGAGATCGGGATCCAGATCCAGGAGATCATCCCCGGCTTCCTGGGCGGCAAGACCAAGCGGCGCAAGTTCAAGGTCAAGGAGGCCCGCGAGATCCTCCTCGAGGACGAGCAGAAGCGGCTCGTCGACATGGACCAGGTGTCGCGGCTGGCCATCGAGCGGGTCGAGCACGGCGGCATCATCTTCTTGGACGAGGTCGACAAGATCGCCGGCCGCGAGGCGGGCCGGGGGCCCGAGGTCAGCCGGGAGGGCGTCCAGCGCGACCTGTTGCCGATCATCGAGGGGACGACCGTCCACACCCGCTCCGGACTGGTCCGGACCGACCACATCCTGTTCATCGGGGCGGGCGCGTTCCACGTCTCCAAGCCGTCCGACCTCATCCCCGAGCTCCAGGGCCGTTTCCCGATCCGGGTCGAGCTGACCTCCCTCGACAAGGGCGATTTCGTCCGGATCCTGACCGAACCGGCCAACGCCTTGATCACCCAGTACGAAGCCCTGCTGGCGACCGAGGGCGTCCGGGTCCGCTACACGCCCGACGCCATCGACGAGATCGCCGAGACGGCCGAGAAGGTCAACCAGGAGGCCGAGAACATCGGTGCGCGCCGGCTCCACACCGTGATGGAGAAGGTCATGGAGGACATCTCCTTCGAAGCCCCGGGCATCGCGGCCAAGGACATCGTCATCGACCGCGACTACGTCCGCGGGCAGCTCAAGGACATCATGGAAGACCAGGACCTGAGGCGATTTATCCTTTGATGTCACGCCGCGCGCTTCCGCTCCTCGTCCTCCTCGCCGGACTCGCCGCGGCCGCGGGCTGCGGAAAGAAGGGGCCGATCCAGGCGCCGCTCGTCCGTGCCCCTCAGGCGGTCCAGGGCTTCCGGGCGTTCCAGCGGGGCGACGCTTTCCGGCTCGAATGGAAGCTCGCCGCGTCCTACATCGACGGGACACCGTTCACGAAGCCGGTCGAAGTCGAGATTTGGCTCGTCGAGGAGGAGCTTCCGGCCGGGCCCGCGGCGGCCGTCCAAGAGCCGGCCGCGAAGACGCCGGACGAGGCGAAGCCCGACGCGGCCGCTCCGGCCGAAAAATCCGAGACCGAGGGGAAGGCGGCCGAGGCAAAGCCGACGGAAGCCGAGCTCCCGCCGGCGACGGCGCCCGCCGCGCTTGAGAAGGCTCCGAAGCCGGAGCCGGCGGCGGAACAGGAAGCGGCGCCGCAGGCGCCTGCCGCCGTGGCTCCGGCGAGCCCTCAGGCGCCCGCCGCCGCGGCGCCGTCCCTTTTTGCCGCCGGAGAGATGCCCCTCGAGGTGTTCATGGAGAAAGCCGTCCTGGCGGGAGGCGTTCCGGCCGTCTTCGGAGAGACGCGGCCGGAGGCGCAGGCCGCCGACCTCGTCGCCCAGTCCTTCGAGCGGCCGGTCGACCCGGCCCGGCTCCGCGTCCGCGCCACCTTCGCCGTCCGCGTCAAGGACCACCGGAAGAAGTATTCGGAGTATTCCTCGCGGATCACGGTCGTCCCTCGCGTCCTTCCCGGGCCCCCTCGCAATGTCCGCCTGACGCTCCACGAGGACAAGGTCGCCCTTACCTGGGAAGCGCCGGCGCCGGGTCCGGACCAGGCCGCCGAGCCCGCCCCGGCCGGCTATAACGTCTACCGGGCGAGGGCGACGGATCCGCCCCAGCTCCAGACGGAGGGGGGACCGGTCATGGAGACGGGCTACGAGGACAAAGCCTTCGCCTTCGGCGAAACCTATCGCTATACGGTCCGGACCGTCGTCGGCGAGTCCGCGCCTTACCTGGAGAGCGTGGATTCGGAGGCGGTCGAGGCATCCCCCCGGGACACCTTCCCGCCCGCCCCGCCCTCGGGACTCAAGACCGTCTCCGGGCCGGGGTTCATCAGCCTGATCTGGGAAAAGGGGCCGGAGCCGGACCTGGACGGGTATCGGGTTTGGCGCAGGCTCGCGGCCGCGGGGGAATTCACGCTCCTGACCGAAGCGGCCATCCGCGAGACGAGCTTTGTGGACCGGTCCGTCGAATCCGGCCGGCGCTATGCCTACGCCGTCTCGGCCCTTGACAAGAGCGGCAACGAGAGCCGCCGCACCAAGCCCGCCAACGAGACGGCCCGGAGTCCCGAGCCATGAAGATCTACCATTTCGAGCGGGGCGGAAAGGACGGCTACGGATTCCTCGAGGGGGAACTCCTCCGGGTCGCCCGCGGCTCGATCGCCGCGGGCTTCGAGCCCGGCGCCGAGACGGTCCCGATCGGCGAGGTGCGCCTCCTGGCGCCTTCGGTCCCGACGAAGATCGTGGCCGTCGGCGTCAACTACAAGGCCCATGCTTTGGAGCGGGGCCGCGGCCTCCCCGCCGAGCCGCTCCTGTTCCTCAAGCCGCCGAGCGCGCTCATCGGCCCCGGCGAGGCCATCGTTCATCCCCGGGCTTCGTCGCGGGTCGACTACGAGGGCGAGCTGGCGTTGGTCATCGGGCGTCGGGCCTCCCGGCTCGGCGACGGCGACCCGGTCGAGGACTATAGCCTCGGCTACACCTGCTTCAACGACGTCACGGCCCGCGACCTCCAGGACAAAGACGTCCAGTTCACCCGGGCCAAGTCGTTCGACACCTTCGCCGCGGCCGGTCCGTGCATCGCGGTCGGGCTCGACTCCGGCCGCCTCGCCCTGAAGACGTTCGTCAACGGAAAGCTCCGCCAGTCCGGCCACACCTCCGACCTGATCTTTCCGGTGCCGGTCCTGGTCCGCTTCATATCGCGGGTCATGACGCTCTACCCCGGGGACCTGATCACGACCGGGACGCCGTCCGGGATCGGCCCGCTCCGGCCCGGCGACCGGGTCGACGCCCAGATCGAGGGGATCGGGACCCTATCCAACCACGTCATCATGGAAGAAGGAGGCTGAGATGAAGTTTTTCCTTGATACGGCCAACCTCGAGGAGATCAAGACCGTCGCGTCCTGGGGGATCCTGGACGGCGTCACGACCAATCCTTCGCTCGTCTCCAAGGAAAACCGGCCGTTCAAAGACCTCGTCGCCGAGATCTGCCGGATCGTGCCCGGCCCGATCAGCGCCGAGTGCGTCGCGAGCGAAGCGGCCGCCATCGTCCCCGAAGCCAAGGAGCTGGCCGCCATCGCTCCCAACGTCGTCATCAAGATCCCGGTCGGGATCGAGGGGCTCAAGGCCACCAAGGCTCTGGCCGCCGCCGGCGTCAAGGTCAATATGACGCTCGTCTTCTCGTCGGGGCAGGCGCTGCTGGCCGCCAAGGCCGGCGCCTCTTTCGTCAGCCCGTTCATCGGCCGGCTCGACGACATCTCCCAGGACGGCATGGCGCTCGTCGAGGAGATCGCCGCGATCTACGCCAATTACGATTTCCCGACAGAGATCATCGTCGCCAGCATCCGCCACCCCCGGCACGTCATCGAGGCCGCCCTCGTCGGCGCCCACATCGCGACCGTCCCCTTCGCCGTGATGGAGAAGCTCGTCCGGCATCCCCTGACCGACATCGGGATCGCCCGCTTCCTCAAGGATTGGGGGAAGGTCAAGTCCTGACCGAGGGGACATGGCGTCCTGGAGGAAGCTCCGGCCGTATGCGGCCGTCCTGGCCGTCGCGGGCGTCCTTCTGGCCGCCGCCGCTTTCGCCAAATCCTACTTTCTGAGCCAGGTCCGCCGGCGCGTCGAGGCCGCCTTTGTCTACGACGATTTCCGTCTCTCTTTTCTCCCGCCCGCCCTCGTCCTCGAGAACGTCCGGAGCAAGCCGCCGTCCAATGTCTTTGCGGCCCGGTCCGTCTCCATCCGGATGTCCTCTTGGTCGCTCCTGAAGAGGGACAAGCCGTTCGTCATCCTGATGGACGGGCCGGTCCTGACCCTGGACGAAGCCGCCCTGCGCGGCGGCGACCGGAAGGATCGGGGGGTGTTCCCCCTGCCCTTCATCATCGAGCGCGGGCTCATCCGGGACGGCCGGCTCGTCTTCGAGGGCGAAGACCTGGCGCTCGACCTGATCGGCTTCCGGGCCGTCCTGGGGCAGAAGGGCGCTGCGTTCTCCTTCCGGGGAGAATGGGAGGAGGGCTCGGTCCGGCATCGTCCCTCGGGGCTCGCTCTGTCCGCCGCCGGCGGCCTGACCCTGTTCGGCCGCGGCGAGGAGATCACGCTCCGGCGGCTGGAGCTCGCCGGGGACGACCTGAGCCTGAGCGCAAAGGGCCGCGTCGTCGGCACGGGCGATCCCCGGCTCGACCTCAAGATCCTGGCCCAGCTTCCGGCCGAGGTTCCGGCCCGGATCATCGGCCTGCCCTTCGTTTGGGGGGGACGGCTTTCGGCTAAGGGCGACCTCGTCCGGGACGCACAGGGTTTGCGGTACGCGACCTCGCTCACGAGCCGCGACCTCGCGCTCAACCGCGTCCCTCTCGGCCGCGTCTCGGGAGCGCTCAAAGTCGGCCCCGACCTGGCCGGCCGGGTCGACCTCGATATTCTCAGCCGGGACGGGCGTCCGGCGACGGGGGCTATCGAGTTTGACCGCAGCCGCGTCCACGGTTCGGTCCAGGGCTTCGAGCTCGATTCCATCCTGAGCGGGTTCGACATCCCCTGGCCGGTCCGCTCCCCGTTCTGGGGGTCATTCACGGTCTCGAACGGGCGGGTGACGGCGGACGGCGCGTTTCGGGACGAGGTCAAGAGGACGGCCGGGGCCCGCTTCGCGTTCCAGGGACCGGTCAGCCTGACCTGGGACGGGACGGACACCCTGTTCTTCGCCAGCCCCGGTCTCCGCTCCAGCTTCGCGGACGTCAAGGTCAAAGGCCGCTTGAATCTCTCCAGCGACTGCGACGTCGAGATCGGCGGCAGCGTCCTCGACGTCCGGCAGATCCGGCGCTTTCTATCGCGCGTCCTGCGCCAGAAGTGGACGTTTCCCGAGATCCGCGGCAGCGGCCAAGCCCGGGTCTTGCTCACGGGGCGCTCGGCCGACCCCCGTGTGGACGCCGAATTCGACATGGAGCAGGCGGGATTCGCCCTTTTTAACGCCCGGTCGGTGACCGGGACCTTCCAGGCGGTCAGCCGGAGATTCCGGGGGCGATTCGCCGTAAAGGACGCCCGCTACGATGGCGAGATCGAGGTCGAGGCCGACGCCGAGAAGTATACGACCAGGCTGCGGGCGGAGCGGGCCCAGGTTCAAGCCGTGCTGGCCGGGCTCGAGATTCCGCTTCCCCTGGCCGGTGAGGCGAAGGGGGCGTTCGAGGTTTCCCAGCGGGCGGCGGACCGCGACGTGACCGCCGAAGGCGACTTCAGCGCGGAGCGGCTGAGGTTCTCGGATCAAGCGCTGAGCGGCGTCGCGGGCCGGCTGGGCTGGCGGGACGGGGCGCTGACCCTGGCCGGCCTCCGCTTCGGCCTTCATCGCGGAGAGGTTCGGGGCGATGCGCGGCTGGGGCTCCTCTTGGACCACGGGTTCGAAGTCGACCTGACGGGCGAGGGCCTCGACCTGGCCCAATTCGCCCCCCGGCTCCGGGGACGACTCGGGTTCGCCTGCAAGGGCAAAGGGACGTTCGGCTCCGAGACGGCGCCGGGGACGTTTCGTCTGGACGACTTCGTCGTCGATCCCTTCCAGCCGACCCGGGCGGCGGGGACGATTGAGGTCGGCTATGATTTCGCCGCCAACGTCATGACGCTCAAGATCAACGGCAACTTCGAGCCGGGCGACAACGATTTCCAGGCCGACGGCCGCATCCCTTTCGGCGCCGGCGCTCCCGGCGTCAACCTCAAGGGATCCTTCGCCAACCTCGACCTTCTCGTCCCCTTCAAGGGCGCTCAGGGCGTCGTCAACTACCTCGGCGAGGTCCGCGCCGGGAAGGGGCGGCCCGAGGTCCGCGGCGTCGTCGATTTCCAGGGTCCGGTCTTTCCCATCCCGTATTTCGCCCACGCCGTCCGCGATTATTCCGGCCTCGTCTTCGTCGAGGACCAGCGGCTGATCGTCCGCTCCCTGCGCGGTACGATCGGCGGCGGGCCGATCGAGGGGGCGGGCGAGCTGCGGCTGGACGGCGGGACCGTGGCCGAGATCGACCTCCGGGCCGAGGGTCGGGACATGCTCGTCTCGCCCTACGAGCGGACGCGCGGGCTCGCCGACGGCTCCGCCCGCCTCATCAAGGACGCCGGCCGGTTCCTGCTCGAGGGGACCTTCGACGTCCGCAACCTGTCCTGGCGGCGCGACCTCTACGAGAAGCTCGCCTTCTCGACCGTCGAAGAGCTCGTCCCGCGGCCGCCTGGGTTCTTCGACGACCTGAACATCAATCTCCGCTTCCGGTCCGCGGGCGACGCCTGGATGGACAACGCGCTGGGCCGGGTCAAGGCCCGCTTCGACCTCTCGGTCACCGGCAGCGTCCGGCTGCCCATCCTGCTGGGGGACATCGAAGCGCTCGAGGGGATCGTCAACTTCCAGGACCGCGAGTTCAACATCCTCAAGGGGCGGGTCAGCTTCCTCAACCCGCTCGCCGTCGAGCCCACCCTGGACATCCGGGGGGAAACCTACGTCAAGGACTACCGAGTGACGGTATCCGTCGCCGGCACGCCGGAGAGGCTCAAGACGGAGTTCAACTCCTCGCCCCCGCTTCCGCCCGAAGACGTCCTGGCCCTGCTGGCCCTGGGCGAAGCTTTCCGCCGGACGTATTCCTATGACCGGAGCGCCCAACAGAGCACGGCCTCCCTGGTCTCCTTCCAGCTCGCCGAACGAGCCAAGCTGGGGGCGGAGAAGTTCCTTCTCGTCGACCGCTTCCGGATCGACCCCTTCCTGATGGGAACATCGGCCGAGATGACGGCTCGACTCTCAGTCGGGAAGAAAATCACCAAGGACCTGTTCATCCTCTATTCGACCAACCTGACGACGCAGCGCGAGGAGATCGTCCGGATCGAGTGGGAGCTGAGCAAGGACTTTTCGCTGATCGGCATCCGCAACGAGATGGGCCGGCTCAGCCTCGACCTCAAGCTCCGGAGGAGGTTTTAGGGGCATGGGAGCGAAGCGGGCGGCGGCGCTGGGCCTCGCGGTTGTCCTGGGGTCGGCTCAGGCCTTGCTCGGAGCCGACCTAGCCACCGTCCAGGTCGTCGTCGGAAGCGTCGAGGTCCAGGTCGACGGCCGGCCGGCCGAGCCGGACATCCGTGAGCTCGTACCGGTCCGGAGCGGCGAGACGTTCTCGTACAAGCGGGTGACGAACGCCGTCAAGGAGATCTACCGGAGCGGGCTGTTCGCCGACATCCAGGTCCTGCGGGCGGGGACGGACCCGGTCGACCTGACCTTCCGGCTCGTCCGCAAAGTCTTCGTCCGCCGGCTCGACGTCGTCGGCGACGAGGCGATTTCTCCCAAGAGGATCCTGAGCCGCGTTGCGGCCCTCAAGCCGGGCGGGGAGTTCAGCGAGGAGAAGGGCGGGCGCGCCGTCGAGGAGGCCCGGGCCGCCCTGGAGAGAGAAGGCTTCTTTGCCGCCGACGTGCGCCTCCTGACCGATCGCGACCCGGCGACGAACACCGTCGACGTCCGCTTCGACGTCCGTTCGTCGCGCCGGTTCGAAATCCGGCGGATAGCGTTTGTCCCCAAGGACGGCCGCGTCCGGGAGGAATCGCTCAAGCAGATGATGGAGAGCCGGGAAGGGCGCGCGTTCGTCCCGTCGCGCTTCGAGGCGGACGTGGAGCGGATCAAGGCCTTTTATGTCGCGCGGGGCTATCGCCGGGCCGAGGTCGCCGTCGCGGACAAGGTCTTCGACCCGGAGGAACGCCGCGTCTATCTGACCGTGCGGGTCGCGCTCAACGAGCGGATCGAGATCGCGATCCGGGGCGCCAAGGTTCCCGCCGGCATCGTCGCTCCGCTCTGGGAGGAGAGGATCTACGAGGATTGGGGCTTGAGCGAGGGCGAGGCCCGGATCCAAGCCTATCTGCGGCGGCGAGGCTACCTGTTCGCTCTGGTCCGCTCCTCGATCGAGCGGACGGACGGCCTGGTCCGAGTCATCCATGACGTGGACGCCGGGCCGCGCGCGACGATCTCCCGGCTGTCGTTCGTCGGCGCCGACTATTTCGGCGAGGAGGGATTGAAGCGGGAGCTGGGCCTGGCCTCGGCCTTCTCGCTGTTCGGCGTCATCGACGGCGATCGGCTCTACGCGCTGCCCCGGGAGATCGAGCTCATCTACCGGAGCCGCGGCTTTTCCGATCCCCGGGTGACCTTCAATATGATCCGCGAAGGGTCCAAGGTCCAGGTCGTCTTCTCGATCGAGGAGGGCCCCCAGCAAACGATCGAAGCCGTCCAGATCCTGGGCGCTACACTCTTCAGCGTTGAAACCCTGCGCCGCGTCGTCCGGAGCCGGCCGGGCGGCCCCTATTTCGCGGCTGACGTCCAGCGCGACATCGAGGAGCTGGAGACCTTCTACCAGAACGAGGGCATCCGGGGGACCGTGATCGCCGTCCGCGTCGAGGAGCCGCGGCCCAACGCGTTCCTGCTCCGCTTCGACATCGACGAGGGCCAGCAGCTCCGGGTCGGACGGATCCTGTTCTCGGGCAACCGGGTGACCCGGCGCCGGACGATCGAGCGCGAGCTCAGGATCCGCGAGGGCGATCGGGCCCGCCGGAACCTCATCCTGGAGAGCAAGCGGCGGCTCGAGAACCTTGGGATTTTCTCGGAGGTTAAAGTCGAGGAAGTCGTAGTCGGTCCCGGGCTCGCGAACCTCGTCGTCGGCGTCCGCGAAGGCGAGCTCAACTACGGCGGCGTCGGCGTCGGGCTCGAGACCAAGAACGCGCCCAAGACTTTCGCCGTCTGGGACAACGTCGTCCGGCTCCGCGGCACGGCCGAATACATCCGGACCAATATGTTCGGGACGGCCGCTCAGCTGAGCCTGGTCGGTCAGCTCAGTCTCAAGGAGACGAGGGCGGTCGTCTCCTGGGAGCAGCCCTACCTGTTCGGGGTCCCCCTCGAGACCGTCCTGACCGGCTGGGTCGAGCGCGAGGAGCGGACGAGCTACGGATTCGAGCGGCGCGGCATCAGCCTGACCTCGGTCAAGCCGCTCTCGCAGGCGGTCATGGTGCTGGGGACCGTCCGTTGGGACCGAACCGTCCTCTTCGACCTCGAGATCTCGGAGTCCGAGGTCGACCGAGAGCACGTCCCTTACGCGACGACTTCCCTCTCGACGAGCTTCGTCTGGGACCGGCGCGACGACAGCGCCAATCCGACCCGGGGGCGCTTCCTGAGCGGAGCGGTCGACTGGGCCTTCCCGCTCTTCAAGGCCGAGTCCGATTACCTCAAGCTCTTCGTCAAGACCCAGCAGATCGTCCCGATTCTCGCCGACTTCAGCCTGGCCCTAACCGGGCGCCTGGGGCTGGGCATGGGCCGGATGCCCATCCACGAGCGCTTCTTCGGCGGCGGCAGCAACTCCTTCCGAGGCTGCGGGTTCGAGGAGATGGGACCCAAGGACGTTTCGTCGGGTCTCCCCCTCGGGGGCAAGGCCCTCATCCTGGGGAACTTCGAGTTTCGCTTCCCTTTGCTGCGCTCGATTCCCAACCTGTTCGGCGCGGCGTTCTTCGACGCCGGCCATGTCTGGGCCAAGCGCAAGGAGGTCAACTTATTCGGTCTGGAGACGGCTCTCGGGATCGGCGTCCGCTACCGGACACCGCTCGGACCGGTCCGCTTCGACCTGGCCTGGAACCTGGACGCTCCCGAGCGCGAAGGGAAACCGCTCGCGTTCATCACCATCGGAAACGTGTTCTAGGATGAAGACGCCGAGGCTCACAACGCTCCGGTCGGCCGCCGCGGTCGTCGCCGCGGTCTTCGCCGCGGTCTCCGGAGCGCCGGCCGCCGACCTCGTCGATTGCCTGGCGGCCGTCGTCAACGGCCAACCGGTTACCCTGGTCGATGTCCGGGTCGCCGACGCCTTCGGGATCTACCGCGAGGAGGAGGCGTCCGCGCCGGTCGACCGGCTGTTCCGGGTCCTGGAGCGGATCGTCGACCAGAAGACCGTCATCCAGTTCGCCGGCGCGAGCATCGTCCTTCCCGAGTCCGAGATCCAGGCGGCGCTGCGCGACCTGCTCGACCGGCTCGGCCCGGCCGCCGTCCAAGAGCGGCTGGCCGGCTTCGGCCTCGACCTCGACGATGTCCTGAACGCCCTGAAGGAAAGCCTCGTCTTCCGGAGAATCATCGAGCTGCGTTTCAGTCGGAGCGTGACGGTCAGCCTCCAGGAGATGGAGGATTATTACGAGCGCGTCTACGTCGCGGGCCGAATCCGGGAGGGCTTACAGACCGAGCCGATGATCGCGCTTCTCCAGGAGATCGAGGCCCGCATCCGGCGGGATAAGATCGACGCTCAAGCGGCGCTCTGGATCCGGGGCCTGCGCCGGCAGGCCGAGATCGAATACCGCTACGACTGGCTCCGGATGATTCCCCGCGAAAAGGAGTGAGCGATGGGACGCACGGCCTTTCTCTTTCCCGGACAGGGCTCGCAAGCCGTCGGCATGGGACGCGATTTTTACGACCGGTCGGAGGCGGCCCGGGCTCTCGTCGAGAGCGCTGACCGCATCCTGGGCTACCCGCTCTCCCGGCTCTGCTTCGAAGGCCCCGAGGAGGAGCTGAAGCTCACCCAAAACACGCAGCCGGCGCTGCTCCTAGCCGGCACGCTCGCGGCGCGGGCCTTGGACCGGGAGCCCGACATCGCGGCCGGCCACAGCCTGGGCGAATACACGGCGCTCGTCGCCGCGGGCGCCCTCGCCTTCGAGGACGCCCTCCTGCTCGTCCACAAGCGGGGACGCTACATGCAGGAGGCCGTTCCGGTCGGGGAGGGGGCCATGGCCGCCGTCCTCGGCCTCGACCTGGCCGCGGTCCGGGACGGCCTGGCCCGCGTCCCGGGCGGCGGCGTCGAGGTCGCCAACTGGAACAGCCCGGAGCAGATCGTCATCTCGGGCCGAGCCGCCGCCGTCGAGAGCGCGCTCAAGATCCTCGCCGCGCCGCGCGCCGTCCTGATTCCGGTCAGCGCGCCCTTCCACTCGAGCTTGATGAAGGGTGCCGAGGAGCGCCTGGCCGCCGACCTGGACGCGACGACCTTTCGCGACCCGCGCTTTCCGGTCGTCAGCAACGTCGACGCCAAGCCGATCCGGACGGGAGTCGAGGCCCGCGACGCCCTCAAGCGCCAGGTCAGCCGTCCCGTGCTCTGGACCGCGTCGATGGAGGCCCTGCGCGCCGAAAGCGTCGACCGTTTCGTCGAAGCAGGGCCGGGCCGGGTCCTGACGACGCTCCTCAAGCGGATCGCGAAAACCTGGGGGACGCCGATCACGGTCCTGAACGTCGACGGATGGGAGGCCGCCGAGCGGACGCGGGCGGCCCTGTCATGACGACGGGGCGAGGAGCCGCTTTCCGTACCGGATAAAATACTCGGCGCCCGAGAGGACGGCCGCGGCCAAGGTCAGCCCCAGGCCGAGGGGGATGAGGAACGCGAGCGGCCCCAGGATCTCCGGCCCGGCCAGGATGAAGGCGATCGTCCAGCTCTCCAGGGCCATCTTGGCCTTTCCCAGGAGCGAGGCCGGGATCTGAACGCCCCGCGACGAAGCGATCGCCCGCAGCCCGGAGACGGCCAGTTCGCGGCCGATGATGACGGCGACCATCCAGGCTTTGACCAGGCCCAGCTCGACCAGGCAGATGAAGACCGACGCGATCAGGAGCTTGTCCGCCAGCGGGTCCAGGATCTGGCCGAGGAGCGTGACCTTCCCCTTGCGGCGGGCCCAGATGCCGTCGACCCAGTCCGTCAGGGACGCGAATGCGAACAGGGCGAAGGCCGCGATCCTATGCCCGTCGAAGGGGACGACCAGGACGGCGACGATGGCGGGGATGCAGACGATCCGTATCAGGGTCAGGATGTTCGGGCCGTTCATGAGAGGAGATAGTATATCACAAGCGGGCCGGGCCGCCTTGAATTTGCCGGAGGCCCTGAGTATAGTGAGGAGACGATGACGGACGCTCCCGCCCGGACCCCGATGATGGAGCAGTATTTCCGCATCAAGAGGGAGCATCCCGAGGCGATCCTCTTCTTCCGGCTGGGCGATTTCTACGAGATGTTCTACGAAGACGCCCGGACGGCCGCGCCGCTGCTCGAGATCGCCCTGACCTCCCGCCAGAAGATTCCGATGTGCGGCGTTCCCCACCACGCCGTCGACGCCTACCTGGCCAAGCTCCTCAAGCTCGGCTACAAGGTCGCCGTCTGCGAGCAGCTCGAGGACCCGCGCCTGGCCAAAGGCGTGGTCAAGCGCGATGTCGTCCGGATCCTGACGCCGGGGACGGCCGTCGAGATCGAACCCGAGAGCGCCAAGACGCCGTCCTTCATCGCCGGCCTCGTCCTGAAGGCCGGGAGCTGGGGGCTCGCTCTCCTCGACCTGGGAGCGGGCCGGATTCGGGCCTTCGCCGGAGGCGCCGACCGCAAGCCGCTCGTCGACGAGCTGTTCAAGGCGTCCCCGCGCGAAGCCGTCTTCCCGCGCGAGGACGAGGCGGCGGTGGCGGCTTTCCTGGCGCGGAACGGCTTGGCCGAGGCCTCCCGGAGCCCGGCCGAAGACTGGGCGTTCGACGTGGTCCCGGCGCGCGAGCTCCTCCTGCGCCATTTTCGGGTGCCCACGCTCGCCGGGTTCGACCTCGAGGACAGGCCGGCGGCCGTCGCCGCGGCCGGGGGGCTGCTCCACTATCTCAAGGCCGTCCGCAAGGACGCCGTGGCGCTCGTCCACGACCTGTCCTTCCAGGCGACGGGCACGGCCCTGGCCCTCGACGCCGCCGCGGTCCGCAACCTCGAGCTCGTCCGGAACATCCGCGACGGCCGCGTCAAGGACACATTGCTCGGCGTCATCGACCTCACGGCCTCGCCGCTGGGCGGCCGGCTCCTCCGCGACTGGCTGCTGCAGCCCCTGCTGGACGTCGAAGCCATCAACGCCCGGCTCGACGCCGTCGAGGAGCTCCTGGGGCGGACGGTCGAGCGCGAGGAGATCCGTGCCGCGCTCAAGGGCGTCCTCGACCTCGAGCGGCTGGCGGGCCGCGTCTCCCTGGGCGTGGCCGGTCCCCGCGACCTCGTCGCCCTCAAGCGGTCGCTGGCGGTCGGTCCGCGTCTGCGCCCCCTGCTCGAGCCGTTCCGCGCCCCCGTCCTCGAGACGATCAAGCGCGACTGGGATCCGGCCGAGGACGTCGCCGGGCTCATCGACCGGGCCATCCTCGACGAGCCCGCGGCGCAGCTCGCCGAGGGCGGGGTCATCAAGGACGGCTTCGACGCCGCGCTCGACGAGCTGCGGTCGGTCAGCCGGTCCGGGAAGGAGTTTATCGTCGGGCTCGAACGGCGCGAGCGCGAACGGACGGGGATCGGGTCGCTCAAGGTCCGCTTCAACAAGGTCTTCGGCTACTTCATCGAGGTCACCAAGCCGAACCTGTCCCAGGTCCCCGCCGACTTCATCCGCAAGCAAACCCTGGTCAACGCCGAGCGCTTCCTGACGCCCGAGCTCAAGGATTATGAAGAGAAGGTTCTCCACGCCGAGGAGCGGATCGGCGAGATCGAGCGCCGGCTGTTCGGGGAGGTCCGGGCCGCGGTCGCCCGGGAGACGGGGCGCCTCCACCGGATCGCGGCCGCCCTGGCGACGATCGACGTCCTGGCCGCCCTGGCCGCCCTGGCCGCGCAGCGCGGCTATCGCCGCCCGGTCGTCGACGACGCGGACCGGATTCTGATCCGGGACGGCCGCCATCCCGTCGTCGAGGTCTGCCAGGCCGAGCCCTTCATCCCCAACGACACGCTCCTCGACCGGAGCGAGAACCAGATCCTGATCGTGACCGGGCCCAACATGGGCGGCAAGTCGACCTACCTGCGCCAGGTCGCGCTGATCACGATCCTGGCCCAGATGGGATCCTACGTCCCGGCCGCCGAGGCCGCCGTCGGCGTCGTCGACCGCATTTACACCCGGATCGGGGCGATGGACTTCCTGAGCGTCGGACAGTCGACCTTCATGGTCGAGATGATCGAGACGGCCGCCATTCTCAACAGCGCTACGCCGCGCAGCCTCATCCTCCTCGACGAGATCGGACGGGGGACGAGCACCTTCGACGGCCTGAGCATCGCCTGGGCCGTCGCCGAGCACCTCCACGAGAGCGACGAGGTCCGGGCCAAGACGCTGTTCGCGACTCACTATCACGAACTGACCGAGCTCGCCCTGAGCTACCCCCGCATCCAGAACCACCACGTCGCGGTCAAGGAGTGGAAGGAGGAGGTCGTCTTCCTGCGCAAGATCGTGCCCGGGCCTTCGGACCGGAGCTACGGGATCCACGTCGCCAAGCTGGCCGGCCTCCCCCGAGCCGTCGTCGACCGCGCCCGAGAGATTCTGTTCAACCTCGAGAAGCAGGAGCTCGACGCGTCCGGCCAGCCCCGGCTGGCGACGCGCGCCGCCCCGCGGGGCGACGCCTCCCAATTTTTACTGTTCGCCGAGGACCGCGAGCGGGCGCTCCTCGAGGAGATTCGGGCCGAGCTCGGCGTCTGCGACCTCGCCCAGATCACGCCGCGCGAGGCGCTCGAGATCCTCGACAAGCTCAAGAAGAAAATCGTTTAAAAATGGTCGGAGTCGTCCTCGATGTCGAGGCCTTCGTCTTCTTCGTCCTCGTCGTCGTCCTCGTCGTAGTCCTCTTCCTCGAACGGCGCGGCCCCGTCCTCTTCAAGCTGCTTCTCGATGGCGATCTCGAACTCCTCGCGGTCGTTGTAGCGGCGGAGGCAGTTCGAGGACGAGTCGCTGTAGTAGAGCTCCAGGAAGTCGTCCTCGATGACGCAAAACACGGACTGGGAGTGGCCGGTCTGCAAGTTGCCGACGGTCTCGACGACCTCGGCGGCTTTCTTGATGGCGTCGAGCGTCGTCCAGCTCGAGATTTCGATCTCTTCCATAAATTCCGCTCCCAAGAAAAAAATATCCATTTTTGACGAATTGTCAAGAGAAAAAGGAAAGGCGTAAAATAGTCGAGAATGACCGAGGAGGACCGTGCATGAGATGGGACGCGTTGACCGTCATGTCGCAAGAAGCCGTGCGCCTGGCTCAGACCAAGGCCGAGGAGCTCGGACAGGCCGAGGTCGGGCCCGAGCATCTTCTCTGGAGCTTTCTGGCCCAGGAGGAGAATATCGTCGCGGCCGTCCTGGCCAAGATCGGCCTCAACCCCGGCGCCCTGCGCGGGTCGCTCGAGGCGATCCTCGACCGGCTGCCCCGGGTCCGCGGCGGCGGCCCGGCCGTCCCCTCGCAGCGGCTGACGACAATCCTGAACGAGGCGTCCCGGGAAGCCGCCGCCCTAAAGGACGAGTACGTCTCGACCGAGCATCTTCTGCTGGCCCTCCTCAAAGAAGGGACGTCCGAGGCCGCCCGTCTTCTCAAGGAACAGGGCGTCGATCGCGAGGCCGTCCTCCAGGCGCTGCGGACGCTGCGCGGCTCGCAGCGCGTCACCGACCCGGAGCCCGAGGGCAAGTTCCGCGCCCTCGAAAAGTACGCCCGCGACCTGACCGCCCTCGCCCGGCAAGGCAAGCTCGACCCGGTCATCGGCCGCGAGGACGAAGTCCGGCGCGTCGTCCAGGTCCTGTCCCGCCGCACCAAGAACAACCCGGTCCTGATCGGCGAGGCCGGCGTCGGCAAGACGGCCATCGTCGAGGGGCTCGCCCAGCGGATCGCGAACGGCGATGTCCCGCAGTCCCTCAAGGACAAGCGCGTCCTCGCCCTCGACATCGGGGCCTTGGTCGCCGGCGCCAAATACCGGGGCGAGTTCGAGGACCGGCTCAAGGCCGTCCTGCGCGAGGTCAAGGAGGCCGAGGGGACGGTCATCCTCTTCATCGACGAGCTCCACACCGTGGTCGGGGCCGGGGCGGCCGAAGGGGCGGTCGACGCCTCGAACATGCTCAAGCCGGCGCTGGCCCGCGGCGAGCTGCGCTGCGTCGGGGCGACGACCCTCGACGAATACCGCAAGCACATCGAAAAGGACCCGGCCCTCGAGCGCCGCTTCCAGCAGGTCTACGTCGGCGAGCCGTCGGTCGAGGACACGATCTCGATCCTGCGCGGGATCAAGGAGAAGTACGAGATTCACCACGGCGTCAAGATCAAGGACGCCGCCCTGGTCGCGGCCGCGACCCTCGCCAACCGCTACATCACGAACCGCTTCCTCCCCGACAAGGCCATCGACCTCGTCGATGAAGCGGCCAGCCGGATCCGGATCCAGGTCGACAGCTTGCCGGAGGAGATCGACGAGCTCGAGCGCCGCATCCTTCAGCTCCAGGTCGAGCGCCAGGCGCTCAAGAAAGAAAAGGACGCGGCGGCCCGGGACCGGCTGGGCAAGATCGAGAAGGAGCTGGCCGACCTCAAGGAGCGCGCCTCCGGCCTCAAGGGGCGCTGGCAGAGGGAGAAGAACCTCATCGGCGAGCTCGGCCGCGTCAAGGAGACCATCGACCGCCTCAAGGTCGAGCAAGCCAACGCCGAGAGGAGGGGCGATCTGGAGCGGGCGGCCGAGATCCGCTACGGGACGCTGGTCGAGGCCGGCAAGTCGCTCGACGAAACGACGGCCAAGCTCGCCGAGCTCCAGAAGACGGGCAAGATGCTCAAGGAGGAGGTCGACGAAGAGGATGTCGCCCAGATCGTCTCGAAGTGGACGGGCATTCCCGTCGCCAAGATGCTCGAGGCCGACGCCGCCCGGCTGATCAAGATGGAGTCCAACCTGGGCCGCCGGGTCATCGGGCAGGAGGACGCTCTCCGGGTCGTCTCGGACACGATCCGCCGCTCCCGGGCCGGCATCCAAGATCCCAACCGGCCGATCGGATCCTTCCTCTTCCTGGGTCCGACCGGCGTCGGCAAGACCGAGCTGGCCCGGGCCCTGGCCGAGTTCCTGTTCGACGACGAGAAGGCCATGGTCCGCCTCGACATGTCCGAGTATATGGAGAAGCACACCGTGGCCCGGCTGATCGGCGCCCCGCCCGGCTACGTCGGCTACGAAGAGGGCGGCCAGTTGACCGAGGCTGTCCGGCGCCGGCCCTACGCCATCGTCCTGCTCGACGAGATCGAGAAGGCGCACCCGGACGTCTTCAACGTCCTGCTCCAGATCCTGGACGACGGCCGGCTGACCGACGGCCAGGGCCGAACGGTCGACTTCCGGAACACGATCGTCATCATGACCTCGAACCTGGGAAGCCAGGCGATCAAGGAGCTGGGCCGGGACCATGCCCGGATGGAGCGGGAGGTCAAGGCCGTCCTGGAGAGCCACTTCCGACCCGAGTTCCTGAACCGCGTCGACGAGGTCATCATCTTCCGGGCCCTGTCCAAGGACACGATCCTCAAGATCGTCGACCTCCAGCTCGGCCTGCTCGCGGCCCGGCTCGCGGACCGGAAGATCAGCGTTGAGGCGACACCCGCCGCCAAGGCTCTCCTGGCCGAGCGCGGCTACGACCCGGTCTACGGCGCGAGGCCGCTCAAGCGCGTCATCCAGCGCGACATCCAGAACCCGCTCGCCCTCAAGATCATCGCAGGCGAGGTCCAGGAAGGGACGACGGTGATCGTCGACGCCGCCGCCGCTGAGGGTTTCCGCTTCGACCTGAAGAAAGCGTAGCGGTCGCCGCTCCGCACCCCCCGGCGCTTCGCCGAGTAAGCGCTTGACATGCCCGCAAATAGAGGACTATCCTTCCTTTTAAGGAAGTCTTTTTGTTGAGGAGGACTCAGCCGTGAATAGATCCGTCGGAGGTTTCTTCGTCTGTCTGGTTCTGTGTTTCTCGGTGTCGTCCGCGACGGGGCCCGGGCAGGCGGCCGCAGGGGGGGCGCCCCTTCCTTCGCCCGACTTCGGGAAAGTGCCTCTCTATTTTATAGCCAACCAAGGGCAGACGGACGGGGCGGTGCTCTTCTACGCCAAGACGCCCGCTTACACGCTGTGGCTGACGCGTCAGGGGCTTCAGTTCGACGGGGCCCGGATGACGTTCCGGGACGCCCGTCCCGATGCCGCCCTGGAGGCGGCCGACCCGGCGGATTATATCGTGAGCTACTTCGACGGACGGGACGAGTCGGACTGGCACACGGGCATTCCCACCTCGAAGGCCGTCCATTATAAGGGGCTCTACGAGGGGATCGACCTCAAGGTCTACGGGACGGAGAAGGCGGTCGAGTACGACTGGATCGTCGCGCCCGGCGCCGATCCCGGCCGGATCCAGTTCGGCTACGAAGGCGAGTCCTCCGCGCGCCTGGACCCTGACGGCGACATCCTCGTCGAGACGGCCGACGGCGCGCTGAAGCACCGGGCTCCGGACGCCTATCAGGTTATCGATGGCGCCAAGGTCAAGGTGGCCTCGTCTTTCCGGCCGGACGGAAACGGGGCCTTCGGGTTCGCGTTGGGTCCCTACGACAAAGGCCGAGAGCTCGTCATCGACCCGCTCGTCCTGGTCTTTTCGACCTACTTGGGCGGAACGACCAACGATTTGGCTAGCGACATCG
>JAFGBC010000043.1 GCA_016933355.1 Candidatus Aminicenantota bacterium | reverse complement strand
GCTCGCGTTGCGCTCGGCTCATCCGGTTCAGCAGCTGGCCCAGCCGCAGCAGGCAGGTGGGTCAGCCGACGCCCGTATAGAACGAGAGGATGACGTTCTTCTTCCCGCGGAAATCCGAGAGGGTGACGATGTTCCCGCCCCTGGTTTCCAGGCAGAAATCAGGGGCAATGCTTCCGACCGACACCCTGAGGATGTCGGTGGCCGGAAGCTTGTCTCCGTCCTTGGGGCCCAGCTTGACGGGCGGATTCTCACCGTAGAGAACGGCCGCAAACAGGACACAAAGGGGGAGCCGAGAAAAGAACTTCTTGCCCCCCATCCTTTCTCAACTTAAAGATTAGTGAGGGGCGACCGGTTTGTCAACTGAAATCGCCGCCGCCGGGCCTTGAGGGGGGCATCCCGCCGAGATCCCCAGGACGGGATTGACACCCGGCGCGGGCGGACGCTATGCTTCGGTTGACATGAGGTCCGGAGCTCGAACGCGGATTTTACGGGGCGATGCGGTGCGGCTGGCGCTTGCCGTCGTCGTTCTTCTCTCTGCGATCGCGGCCCCGCGGGGCGCCGGGTCCAAAAACCTCGTCGAGAACGGAGGCTTCGAGGCGGGAAAAGCCGGCTGGGAGGGCGGCGCGATCGACCGGAGGAATCCCCACGCCGGGCGGAATTGTCTCCGGGTCGATGATGACGACCCGGCCGGCGACGTCGCGGCCGGGACCGCCGGCCTGATTCCGGTCGCGCAGGAGAAGACGTATCTGCTGCGGGTTTGGGTGCGCGGCGACGCCGACCGCCGGCAGGCCATGGTCAGCCTCAATCAGTACGATCAAGGCCGGAACTGGATCAGCGGCAACAACCAGGATTTTCCCGTCTCTCTTTCCAAGGACTGGACGAAGTTCGACCTTCCCGTTCACGCCTTCCACCCGGAGGCGGCCTCCGTCCGGGTTTCCCTGCGGCCCGTTCTCTGGACGGAATCCGGGAACCTGACCGGCCGGGCCTGGTTCGATGACGTGAGCCTCGAGGAACGGACGCTCGTCCGGACGGTCCATGGCCGCTGGCTCAGACGCGGCGGGCCCGTCCGCGTCTGGCTGGCCCCCGTCGAAGAAAAGGTGCGGAGGGAAGCTCTTTTATCCAACGCGGCGACAGGCGTTTCGGCTATCCATCTGACTGCGGCCGGCGGCGAGACCGAGCCTTTTCAAGTCGTCCTTCTGCCCGTTGCCGACGGTGCGCTGACCGGAGCGGCCGTCTCGGACCTCAGGGGCCCGGACGGGGCCCTGCTCCCGGGATCCCTTTTTACCGTCCGCGAAGTAGCTTACGTGAACGTGACCCGGCCGACCGACGTGCCCTATTTCCGGGGAGAAGTGCCGGACCCGTTGCCCCGCCTCGAGCCGCCGCTCGCGCTGGCGGCCGGGCGCCAACAGCCGCTCTGGCTCGACATCCGGGTCCCGAAGGCGGCGAAGGCGGGCGAATATCGCGGGGCGCTCCGCCTTCGCTTCGCGGCGGCGCAGCCGCTCGACCTCCCGTTGCGCCTCCGCGTCTGGGATTTCGCTCTGCCCGCGGAGCGGCATTTCAGGACCGCTTACGGCCTCGACCTGGACGCGATCGACCGCTATCACAGGCTCGGAGGCCGCCGCGACGACCGCAGGCGCGCCCTGAAGCTTTACTTGCGCGATTTCGCCGCCCACCGGGTCAGCGTCTACGATCCGTTCGGCGACGACCGTTTCGACGTCTCCTTTCCGGACTGGAACTGGATGGACGGCGACATCCGGACCGACCCGGCCGATCCGGCTTCCGAGAACCGCGTCCTCGAGGTCGACGACGACCGGAGGGGGGAAGCCGTCTCCGTCAGGGCCGAGTGGTCGATACGCGTCCGCCCCGGCGCCGGCTATACGATCTCCTGGCGGGCGAGGACGGACGGCCGCCACGACTACCTGGTCGCGGTCAACCAGTACGACCGGGACGACGAATGGATCCCTTACTGGAACCTGGATTTCCCGAGGCGGGGGACCGGCGCCTGGCTGTCCGGGTCCGCCTCGTTCCCGGCCTCTTCGATTTCGCCCCGGGCGGTCGCCCTCCGGGTCCATCTTTACGCCCGGCGCTGGACCGACTCCGGCGAGCTCGTCGGCCGCACCTGGTTCGACGATGTCGCCGTGAGGGACGGCGGCGCGGGGCCGAACCTGGTCGTCAACGGGGACTTCGAGATGACGCCGGACAAGGCCGCGATCGAGCTCGATGTCTCCCGGTTCGACCCGGCGGCGCGATTCGCGCTGGACGATTTGAATGCCGACTCCTTCCTGCTGCCGCTTCCTTATTTCGCATGGGGTGCGTTGGGAGAGCACGGGAGCGAGCGCTTCCTCGGGCTCGCGTGGGGGACTCCGGAATACGAAAAAGCTTACGGGCGGATGCTGCGCCTCATCTCGGACCATCTTGCGGCCAAGGGCTGGCTGGAGCGCGCCTACGCCTACTGGTACGACGAGCCCGAACCGGCGACGTATCCGTTCGTCGTCCGAGGCATGGATATGCTCAAGAGGATGGAGCCGCGGTTGAAGCGGCTCCTGACCGAACAATTCGAGCCGGCCCTCGCCGGACGCGTCGACATCTGGACCCCGGTCATCGACCTGTTCCGGCCGGATTGGGCGGCGGAGCGCCGGGCGCGCGGCGAAGAGGTCTGGTGGTATGTCTGCACCTGGCCGCCCGCGCCCTACCCGAACAATTTCATCGACCATCCCGGGATCGAGCACCGGGTCCGCTTCTGGATGGCCTGGCGCTACGCGCTCCAGGGCGACCTGTACTGGTCGACGAACTGGTGGACCGAGGACAATGTCTTCCCGCCGCCGGACTATCAGGATCCGTGGCAGGACCCGATGAGCTACAACTTTCATCGCGGCGTCGCCGGGACGTGGGGGAACGGCGACGGACGGCTGGTCTATCCGCCGCGCGGCTGGAAGGACGGCCGGACCCGTCTCGAGGGTCCGACGCCTTCCCTCCGCTGGGAGCTGATCCGGGAAGGTATCGAAGACTTCGAATATCTCTGGATGCTGAGAAAAGCGGCCGACGACCTGGCGGCGCGCGGCTTGGCGCCCGACCTCGTCCGTCGGGCGCGCGGGCTCCTCGTCGTACCGGCCTCTCTCGTCCGTTCGACGACGAGCTTCACGGACGATCCCTATCGGCTGTCGTCTCGAAGGGCCCAGGTCGCGGCCTGCTTGGAGGATAGCCTGCGGACGCTCTCCGCCCGCCG